>JALYHS010000446.1 GCA_030776385.1 Actinomycetota bacterium | reverse complement strand
ACCACGCCTCGGGCGGCAGGCCGAGCAGTCGCAGCGCCGCCGCGTTCGTCCACATGCAGTGCACGTCACCGCTGACGAGCGCCACCGGGACGTCGCCGAACTCGAGCAGCTCGGGCGTCGGCGCGTCCGGCCACAGCCCGTCGCGGAAACCCTGCCCGATGACCACCGAGCCGACGGCGGGCGGATGCTGCGCCAGGTGCTCACTCACGAGCGATACCGTCTCGGCAGCCGATCGCGCGGGCGTGAGGTCGAGGCGTCGCGAGAGCAGGGTCCACTGCCCGAAGTGGACGTGCGAATCCCACAGCCCCGGCTGGAGCCAGCGGCCGTCGAGGTCGACCTCCTCATCCCGGTGATCGAGCCTCCGGTGATCGGGCCTCCGGTGATCGAGCCTCCGGTGATCGAGCCTGTCGAGATCACCGGCCACTGCCCGAGGTCTCGACGAGCTCGACCAGCGGGCGATACGGCCGGCTTCGACCAGCACATCGACCAACGCGCCGTCGAGCAGCCGGGCATTACGCAGCAGGGTCACTCGACTCGCCGCATCTCCTCGGCGAGGCCGGGGTGCGCATACGGACCCTGCCCCGCGAGGGCCTTGATGATCGTCTCGCGCACCTCGACGGACTTGTTCTGGCTGAGCTTGAGGCGTGCGTCGATGCGGGTCACTCGGATCCGCAACCCCACCGTGCCCTTAGCGACCCGGCGGGCGTACTCCTCGTCGTAGTCGAGGGAGACCGGATGCGGCATCCTGACCTCGAAATGGTCGACGAGCCGCTGCAGGATTGCGAAGTTCTCCTCGGCGGACAAGATCTCCGGCATGCCATAGAGGTGGGCGGTCACGTGATTCCAGGTCGGGATGAAGTCGCCCTCCGCGTACCAGCCGGGCGAGATATACCCGTGCGCGCCCTGCACGATCACGAGCATCTCGTGCTCACCGAGCTCATGCAGCTTCTCGTCGGGTCGGCCGAAGTGGCTGACGATCGAGATGCCCTCCTCATCCTCCTCGAGCAGGGCCGCGTAGTGCGAGGCGATCAGGCCGGTTGAGGTGTTCGAGACGAACGTCATCCACGGGTTCTCCCGGGTGAGCCGCTTGACGACCTCCTCGTCGGTCGTCATGTACTGCGGGGTCTTACGCATCGGGCTACGCCTGATCCTTCGGGCACCAGTAGAGCTTGCGCCCGCCGAGCTCCTGCATCGCGATCTCTGTGCCGCACACCCGACACGGCTCGCCGGTGCGGTGATAAACCCAGTGCCGGTCGGCGCGCGAGGCGAGGGCTTTCGCCTGGTCCACGGGCAAGAGTCCGTCCATGGTCAGCATCTGACCGGTCTGCACGCCGATGTTCAGAAGCGTCACCCAGTCGCGCCATAGCCCGCGCACAACCTCCTCCGGCACCTCGCGCCCCGGGGTGAAAGGATTCTGCCGCGCACGAAACAGCAACTCTGCGCGGTAGACGTTGCCGATTCCACTGACGACCGCCTGATCCATCAGCAGCAGCGCGATGGGTGTCGGCTTCGTGCGCACGACCGCCGTGAAGCGCTCTTCGCCCTCGGCGAGATCGTCGACAAGAGGATCGGGGCCGAGCTTTCGGATCGCGGCATCCACCTGTTCGATGGTCTGCACCTCGCAGGCGGTCGGACCGCGCAGGTCGGCCACCGCCGTCGGTGTCAGCAAACGCACGCGCACGGCGCCGACCGGCTCCGGCGGGAAGCTCGTCACGTCGTCTTCGCGCTTTTCCTGCTCGCTCATCCGCAACCGGGTCAGCCGCGGGGCGCCGATCGATGACAGCGAGGCCTCGGCATCGGCGAGATCCGTGCCGCGTTGGTTGGTCTGGCCCATCCGCCCGTTCGCGGATGCGGTCGTGGCATCCACGGTGATGTCACCCGCGAAGTCCCAGGCTCCGTAGATGCCGAGGTGGACCCGCAGCCACAGTCCGTGATCGAACTCGAGGAACATCTGTTTGCCGACCGCCTTGGCCTGCACGATCTCGTGGCCGTCGAGTTGGGCGGCTCCGGCCGCGAAGCGCCCCTGCGGGGACGACACCGCGACCGGAGCGTGCTCGAAATGGCGCTCGAACTGGAGCGCGATCCGGTGGACTGAATGACCCTCGGGCATGCGGTGCTCCGGTCTCTAGTCGTCGATCTCGTGACCGGCGATCTTGCCGGTCGTCTCGAACTCGGCGAGCTGCGCGATACGGCGCGCGTGCCGCTCCTCCCCGCTGAACGGCTCGGCGAGGAACGCATCGATCAGCTCGATCGCGACCTCGAGAGAGTGCTGACGAGCGCCGATCGCGATCAGGTTGGCGTCGTTGTGCTGGCGGGCAAGCAGGGCCGTCTCGTGGCTCCAGACCAGGGCGGCCCTGGCTCCCTCGACCTTGTTGGCCGCGATCTGCTCGCCATTGCCGGACCCGCCGAAGACAATCCCCAGGGTCCGGATGCCCGCCGCCTGATCACGCACGACCGCGAGCGCAGTGTTGATGCAGAAGCTCGGATAGTCGTCGAGAGGCTCGTAGCTGGTCGGCCCGTGATCGACCACCTCGTGCCCGGAGTCACGCAGGTGCTGCTGCAGATGCTGGCTGAAGTCGAGCCCGGCGTGATCGGTGCCGATGTGGACGCGCATGGTCACCAGGCTAGGCGATGGCCCGGCTGCGTGATCGCACCCGTTGGCGTTCCGATTAGGGATGCCAGTACCCGGCTGCGCAGAGAAGCCGCGTCTCGGCGTCGGGCTCTGCCGGAGGCTCGATCGCCGGCGGGAAGACACCGTAGGACCGCCAGAGCTCCGCCGATGGCATGACCAGTTCATTCGTCCCGTCGATCACCGCGTCGGGGAGATGGAAATCGAGACCGAGGTGTCGCGCGATCTGCCAGGACTGGAATGTCCGGTACATCGAGAGGTGCGCGAACGCCTCGGCGAGGGGGTAGTCGCCGTAGCTGAAATGAACGGGTGCCTCCGGGTCGAGGTCGAGTCTCGACGCTGCGGCGGTCGCTGCGTCGTTGAGCGCGTCGTACGCCGCGATCGGATCATCGCCGAGCAGGTCACCCGACCACCGGTCACCGACCTCCTCGATGGTTCTTCCGTCGATCAGGTCGGGGACCCAGGCTTCGTCGTATGCGTGTCTGGCCACGATGTCACGCAGGGTGACCGCAGCGCTTCGATGGCCGCTGCTCCACTCCGGCGGCACCGTTCGCCCGAAGTCGGTCAGAGTCATCCGGTCGATCACCGAGCGGAGTGCTGCGTCTGATGCCAAGTACAGATCACGTTCCCTCATAGCGGCGAAAGTACCCGAGGCCGCAGACATCTCGACACTCTTGGGGCTCTTGTTCCCTCGCTCGGACCGGAGGATGATGAAGTGACACCGTGAGGCAAGCGAGGTCGCCATGAACCGTGCCAATCAGAAACTGGCCATCGACATCCCCCAGCTGGTTCCGACGCTCTCCGCTGGGCGCCATCGCTCCGCGCGTCGAGGCGCCTGCTTCATGGAGTTCGCGTCGTTCCTGGCAGGCGAACGCTGGAGCGACCATCCGAGGTGCACCGACCCGGTGCTCGCCACCCTCGCGCGCGCCGTGAACGACACCGTGAGCGATGAGCGACGCAGCGAGCTCGTGACCGACATCCCCCGAGTGATCGGGCTGCGCGGCGACGAGCTTCGACTCGGACTTGTCGTCGCCCTCCGCGCCGCAACGTGCGCTCTGCCAGTGGCAAGTATGGAGCGCCAACGCGCCCTCGCGGTCGGCGTGATCGCCACTCTCGACGCCCTCGCCGAACTGGGTATCAACAGTCCGCGTGCCCGGGAAGCCGCGGAACTCGCCATGAAGCAGGTCCCGGATGCCGCAGCCTGGGCCCACGCGCACCTCGCCGACTGGCGCGCTCGCCCGATCGACCTGGCCCGCCACGGCTGCGGAGCCATCGTCCGGACCGCCGCACTCGGCATCGCCCAGGCGTGCATCGATGACGCGGACACGCGGCTCATCGCGATGCTGCGCAGCTCGATCGACGACGTCGAGGTTTTCCTGGCTCGGCCCGAGGCGGTGCGGCGCGTCGTTTCTCCGGAGTCCTCACCCGAACTCGAATTGACTCGCCTGTAAACTGCGCACTCTCGCCACCGTGCTGAGGAGAAGCGAGACAGACCTCCGAAGAACGTAGGCTGGCAGACGGACACAATCCGTCGTTCCACCTGTCGCTGCTGAAGGAGTTTGCGCGTGCCCGGAGAGAATCTCACCCGACTCGAAGCCCAGGAGCGCAAGGCCATTCTGGCCGTTCAGCGCTATGCCGTCGCCCTCGACGTCACCACCGGCCCCGACACGTTCCGGTCGACGACGACCGTCACGTTCACGGCGCGCGACGGCGCCCGGACCTTCATCGACGCCATCACGAGGAAGGTGCACTCGGTGACCCTGAACGGCACCTCGCTCGACCCGCAGACGGTCAGCGACAACGTGCGTATCCAACTCGACGGACTCGCCGAGCAGAACACGCTGACGGTCGTGGCCGACTTCGCGTACACGAACACCGGCGAGGGGCTGCACCGCTTCGTCGACCCGGTCGACGGCGAGGTCTACCTGTACTCGCAGTTCGAGGTGCCCGACAGCCGCCGCGTCTTCGCGGTGTTCGAGCAGCCCGATCTGAAGGCCACATTCCAGTTCGACGTGACCGCGCCGGCCGGCTGGGCGGTTGTCAGCAATTCGCCCACGCCCGAGCCGGTCTCGACGAGATCGACCAACGGGATCGAGCCGGTCTCGACGAGCTCGACCAACGGGATCGAGCCGGCCTCAACGAGCTCGACCAACGGGATCGCCACCTGGTCGTTCGAGCCGACTCCGATGATCTCCAGCTACATCACCGCGATCGTGGCGGGCCCGTACCAGGCCGCGCACTCGGAGCTCACGAGCGCGAGCGGCCGCGTCATCCCGCTCGGCATCTTCGCCCGCAAGTCGCTTTTCGGGTTCCTCGACGCGGACTACATCTTCGAGAAGACCCGTCAGGGTTTCGCGTACTACGAGGAGAAGTTCGGCTACCCCTACCCCTTCGCCAAGTACGACCAGCTCTTCGTCCCCGAGTTCAACGCCGGCGCCATGGAGAACGCGGGAGCCGTCACTTTCACCGAGACCTACGTGTTCCGCGCCAAGGTCACCGACGCCATCAAGGAGCGCCGAGTCGTCACGATCCTGCACGAGCTGGCGCACATGTGGTTCGGCGACCTGGTCACCATGAAGTGGTGGAACGACCTGTGGCTGAACGAGTCGTTCGCCGAATGGGCGTCGACCATCGCGTCCGCGGAGGCCACCGAGTGGACCGAGGCGTGGACGACGTTCCAGGCGATGGAGAAGAGTTGGGCGTACCGACAGGACCAGCTGCCGTCGACGCACCCGATCGTCGCCACCATCAATGACCTCGAAGACGTGCAGGTCAACTTCGACGGAATCACGTATGCCAAGGGCGGCTCGGTGCTCAAGCAGCTCGCCGCCTGGGTGGGCATCGACGAGTTCTTCGCCGGCGTCGGCAACTACTTCGCCAAGTACGAATACGGCAACACCGAGCTGACGGACCTGTTGGCCGAGCTGGAGCTGACAAGTGGTCGCGAGCTCACCGGCTGGGCCGCCAAGTGGCTCGAGACGGCCGGCGTCAACACCCTGAAACCCGAGATCGAGACGGATGCGAACGGCGTGATCACCGCGTTCCGCATCTTGCAGAGCGCCGCAGCCGACTACCCGACCCTCCGGCCGCACCGGCTTGCGATCGGGTTCTACACCACGTCCACGTCGGGCAAGCTCGAGCGCACCCACCGCGTCGAGCTCGACATCGACTCCGACGCGTCGACCGAGATCGCGGAGCTGGTCGGCATGACCCGTCCCGATTTGGTGCTTGTCAACGACGACGACCTGGCATATGCCAAGATCCGCATGGAAGACGCGAGCTTCCGTGTGGCGTTGGCGCACCTGGCAGACATCCGGAGTCCTCTCGCTCGCGCGCTGGTCTGGGGATCCGCGTGGGATTCGACGCGCGATGGCGAGATCGCGGCCCGCGACTACATCGAGCTGGTGCTCGGCAACATCGCGTCCGAAACCGAGTCCACCACCATCCGACTCACTCTCAGCCAGCTGGTGCAGGCCGCGCGCGTCTACGTCGCGCCCGAGACCCGCGATGCCGCGATCACAAAGGTGGGTGACGCGCTCTGGGCGCTCGCCCGGGCCGCGAAAGCCGGATCGGATGCTCAGTTCCAGTTCGTGAAGTTCTTCGCCGCCATCCCGTCGACCCCGGAGCACGTCGCCACGTTGCGCGGGTTGCTCGACGGAACAACCAGCCTCGACGGGCTCGAGATCGACAGCGACCTCACCTGGGAGCTGCTCGAGGGTCTCGTACTGCTCGGTGAAGCCGGAGAGGCCGAGATCGCCGCGCAGCTCGCGCAGGACAACACCTCCCAGGGCCAGCAAGCCGCGGCGCGCGCTCGTGCCACGATCTCGACTCCGGCCGGCAAGAAGGCGGCCCTGGATGCGGCGATCACCGACGGGAAGATCTCGAACACGAGCCTGCGCAACATGGGCGTCGGCTATGGCCACGTCAACGATCCCGCCGTTCTGGAGTCGCTGGTCGCGCCCTACTTCGACGCGCTGACGACCGTGTGGAAGGAGCGCAGCTTCACGATCGCGGAGTACATCGTGCTCGGGTTCTACCCGGGCGCGCTCGCGTCGCAGAGCCTCATCGACGCGACGAACGCCTGGCTGGATGCCAACCCCGGCATTCCGGCGCTTCGCCGTCTCGTGATCGAGAACCGAGCCGGGGTCGAACGCGCGGTCGCGGCACAGAAGCGTGACCGCCAGAGCTGAGCGTGGCCGTCTTTTCTGAGATCATTCTTGGGACTCCTAGATGATCCTGCTGACGCGCCGCTATGTTCTGCCTAAGAGTCGGCTGTATGTGCGACGATGAAGCATCGAATCATTCTCAGGTCCACCAGCGGTCGTGTCCATTCACCCGGCATACCGACCCAGTCCCAAAGGTTCTATGTCAATGACGTCTCCGTCCCAGGATGTGGTTTTCTCCCGTCCTTTCCGGAGTTCGCACGAGCTGGAGAATCTGCGGCGGGTTCTTGACTCCGACCACGTTCACGGGGACGGCGCGTTCACTCGAAGCGCATCCGAGCGACTACGCGAGATCACCGACTCCGCCGCGGTGTTCCTCACCACCTCGGGCACGGATGCGCTCGAGATGACCGCTCGACTGCTCGACATCGGGCCCGGCGATGAAGTGATCCTCCCCTCATTCACGTTCCCGTCCGCAGCGAACGCGGTCGCGTTGACGGGAGCGAGCTGCGTCTTCGTCGATCTCGATCCGCTCACCGGCAACCTCGAACCCGTCGCCGTCGCCGAAGCCGTGACCTCCGCGACACGCGCGATCTCGGTAATGCACTACGGAGGGGTTCCGGTCGACCTGCCCGCGATCGAGGCCATCGCCGACGAACACGGGATCGCGATCGTCGAGGACAACGCCCACGGACTCGGCGTTCTGACCGACCGCGGCGTATTGGGCAGCATCGGGCGACTCGGCATCCAGAGCTTCCATGACACCAAGAACGTGCATTCCGGCGAAGGCGGCGCACTGCTGGTGAACGACCCGGCTCTGATCGAGAAAGCCGAGATCCTGCGTGAGAAGGGGACCGACCGCTCGAAGTTCATTCGAGGTCAGGTGGACAAGTATCGGTGGGTCGGGCTGGGATCCAGCTACCTCATGAGCGAGCTGAACGCCGCCGTGCTCGACTCGCAACTGAACGAGTTCCCGATCATTCAGGCCGAGCGTTTTGCCATCTGGAACTCATACGCCGAGCGCCTCTCGTATTGGGCCGCCGACAACGGCGTCCGGTTGATGGCGCCGCCGGCGGGTATTCACGCGGCCCACGTCTTCTGGATGATCATGCCGAGTGCCGCCTCCCAGGAGAAGACCCTGCGGGGCTTGCGCAGCATCGGCATCGAAGCCACCTCCCATTACGTCCCCCTCGACACCAGCCCGGCAGGACGGCGCTACGGTCGAACGCTGCACCCCCTCGAGCGTACGGCGGACTTCTCGAGCCGTCTGGTTCGCCTGCCGTTGTGGGCCGGAATGAGCGAGAACCAGGTCTCCCGGGTCGTCGAAGGCGTCGAAGCACTCCGACCCGTAGTCAGCGCGGTGGGGTGAGACGTGGGGTTGATCTCGCGCTCGCGCCGAACGCTGGCCGAGGAGGGGGCGTCCTCCACCGCCTGGCGCGTCGGTAACTACCTCGCGACCCGACGCAATCCATTTCGCTCGGTCCCGCTGTCGACGGTGTACACCGACGACGTGGTCGCGGTCGACTGGTCAGAGCCGCACGACTTCAACAGCGGTGCGACTCCGCCGCGCCCGGGGGGCCAGCGGGTCGCCTGGATCATCACACCTCCCGGCCGCACCAGCGGGGGGCATCAGAATGCATTCCGTTTCGTGGAGTTCCTGGAGAAGGCGGGGTACCTGCTCACCGTCTACCTCTACGCGCCGCAGCAGTACCCGAAGTTCTCGATCGCCGGAGTGCGCCGGATGATGTCCGAGACCAACGCATACCCGGAGCTGCGCGCCGATTTCGTGCGCTACGACCCGACGACAGGGATCGTGGGCGAGTTCGACGCGATCATGGCGTCTGACTGGGAGAACAGCTACGCGGCCTACCGCTACCAGGGCGCCGCGAAGAGGTTCTACTTCATTCAGGATTTTGAACCCGCCTTCTTCCCGGCGGGAAGCGACTACCTGCTCGCCGAGAACTCCTACCGTCTGGGACTGCACGGCTTCTCGGCGGGCCCATGGCTCGCCCGGAAGGTCCGCGAAGACTACGGGATGTCGGCGGACCACTACGAATACTCGGTGGACGTCACCTCATACCACCGCACCAACACCGCGTCACGCAACGAGGTGCTGTTCTACGCGCGACCGCCCACCCCGCGTCGCGCGACGGAGTTCGGATTGCTAGCCCTTCGCGAGCTACACCGCCGCCGCCCCGATGTCACGATCAACCTCGTCGGCTGGGACATGTCGGACTACCAGGTGCCGTTCCCCTATGTGAACCACGGTGGCGTCGACATCTCGAAGCTGAACGACATCTACAACAGATGCGCCGCCGGTCTGATTCTGTCGCTGACCAACATGTCGCTCCTGCCGCTGGAGGTGATGGCCAGCGGGGTCGTCCCGATCGTCAACGAGGGCGACAACACGCACGGCTTCTTCGACACCGACGCATTCGAATACGTGCCGACCGCCCCCGCCGCGATCGCCCAGCGGATCATCGACGTGCTGGACCGTCCGGATCAGGCCGAGCATTCGGCGCGGATCGCACAGTCAATGGCAAAGACCAGCTGGGCGGATCCCGGCGCGACATTCGTCGCGCAGTTCCGAGCCGCGATGGACGGCGTGTGACCTGGCCCGCACACCCGATCGGTAGGCTCGAGCGGTGACCTGGGACAGCTTCTGGATTAATGTCGGGGCCTTCCTGGCTGGATTCTGGGGCAAACCCGTGCAGATCCTGCTGATCATCGTCGTGGCATTCATCGTTCGCGCCATCCTCGTCGTGATCATCCGACGAGTCGTGAACCGAGTGGTGAACGGAGCGAATCGGGTCCGGAACGCGGAGGTCGTCTCGCTCGCCTCGTCGCCGTTGGCGGCCGTGCGGATCGTTCAACGCACCCGCGCGCTCGGAAGCGTGCTGAGCAGCGTCGTCACCTCGCTTCTGGTGCTCATCTCGGTGATCCTGATCATCTACACGATCTCGCCGCAGGCCAGTGGTGCCTTCTCGCTCATCACTGCGGCGCTCGGAGCCGGCCTCGGTTTCGGTGCCCAGAACATCGTGAAAGACGTGCTGAACGGGCTCGCGATGGTCAGCGAGGATCAGTTGGGCGTCGGCGACGTGGTGGACAGCGGATTCGCGACCGGCGTCGTGGAGTCTGTCGGCATCCGCACGACGCAGATCCGCGACGTGAACGGCACTCTCTGGTACGTGCGCAACGGCGAAATGCTGCGGATCGGCAACCTGTCACAGGGTTGGGCGCGCGTCATCATCGACCTGGCTGTCCCCTACGAATCGGATGTCGAAGCCGTGCAGGCGAAAATGCTGGCGACCGCGCTCGCGCTGCAGGAGGACGAACACTGGAAGCCGGTCATCCTCGAGCGGCCGGAGGTCTGGGGCATCGAGTCGATCTCGGCCGAGGCCGTCGTCATCCGACTCGTGGTGAAGACGAAGTCCGGGAGTAAGGACGACGTAGCGCGGGAACTGCGAGCACGGCTGAAGATCGCGCTCGATGAGCTCGGAGTGAAGCTGCCGGCACTCAACTCGATTCTGCTGAGCACCTACGAACGCGGGCCCAAGGCTGCGCCTGCTGCGGCGGCGAAGGCTTCTGCCCCGGCAGCGCGCTCATCCCGCCCTGTCTCCAAATGAGTGACCTGACGCTGCGGATGGGCGCGGGTGGCGAACCCGTTGGCGGGAGCTTCTGGGAGGCCGTCGGCGGCCGGCCGACGTTCGAGCGCCTGGTGCGCGCATTCTACGTCGGGGTCGCCGCCGACGAGGTGCTGCGACCGATGTATCCGGACGACGACCTCGAGGGCGCGATCCAGCGGCTCGCCGGCTTCCTCGAGCAGTACTGGGGCGGTCCGGGGACGTACAGCGAGCAGCGCGGACATCCGCGGCTCCGGATGCGGCACCAGCGATTCGCGGTGACGCCCGATGCCCGAGACCGCTGGCTCACACACATGCGGGCCGCAGTCGACACGCTCGAGTTGTCGCCACTGCACGAATCCATGCTCTGGGACTACCTCGAACGCGCCGCTCACGCGATGGTGAATCGGGCCTGAGCCAGGGGCTGCGCCGCAGATTGCGCGAGATGAACGGAACATTGCCGGCGCGCTCGCGCCCAGCCTGAGATCCGGTGCCAGACACCGGTCCGCAACCCCAGACTCACCTCAGGGCGAGCAGGTAGCCTGGACCGTTCGAGGATCATTCGGAGGGGACGGGATGCCGCAGAGCAAGGGCACTGCCACGAAAGGTGCCGAGGCGAAGGCCGACGTGGTCGTGATCGGAGCCGGACTCGCGGGGCTCGTCGCCACCGCGGAACTGGTGGCTGCGGGCAAACGCGTCATCGTGCTCGAGCAAGAATCCGAGGCGAACTTCGGCGGCCAGGCGTGGTGGTCGTTCGGCGGCCTCTTCCTCATCGACTCCCCCGAGCAGCGTCGCATGGGCGTGCGTGACAGCCATGAACTCGCCCGCCAGGACTGGTTCGCCAGCGCCGAGTTCGATCGCGACGAAGACCTGTGGGGCAAGCAGTGGGCCGAGGCATACCTGGCTTTTGCCGCCGGCGAGAAGCGCGCCTGGCTGCATCAGAAGGGCGTGCGCTTCTTTCCGGTCGTCGGCTGGGCCGAGCGCGGCGGCTACACGGCGACAGGTCACGGCAACTCGGTTCCGCGCTTTCACGTCA
>JALYHS010000445.1 GCA_030776385.1 Actinomycetota bacterium | reverse complement strand
CCGCTGAGCTGCCGAGTCCACGAGAACGCCCGCGTCTCGAGCCCGATGAACGGTGGCCCGACACGCGGCCCCTCCCCCAGCACCAGAGTTTCGGCGGCGCTGGTATCCATGATCCCGGCCAACTCGGCGACCCACGGTTCGGCGGTGTCGCGGATGTTCCAGATGAGCCCAAGCACACCACCCGGCCGCAGCACTCGGCCCGCTTCGCGCGAGGCAACCTCCGGGTCGACCCAGTGCCACGCCTGGCCGAACACGATCGCGTCGGCGGACGAGTCGGCAGCCGGCAGCTGCTCGGCCGAGCCGACGGCGGTGCGCACCCCGGGCTCGCGGGAGGTGAGCTCGGCGAGCATCACGGCGTCCGGGTCCACGGCCACCACCGCGCGGCCGGTGGCCAGCACCGCGCGGGACAGCTTGCCCGTTCCGGCGCCGACGTCGAGGACTTCCGAGCCGGTGCCGCCGAGCATCCATTCGACCGCCTCGGTCGGATACTCGGGCCGGCCGCGATCGTATGCACCCGCCTGCTGCCCGAAGGAGGTGGCACGGTTCGAGGCGGGCGCGTCGCTCATGAACCCGACGCTACGCCCTCCTCACGGGCACGGTCCTTCGAGATGGTGACTTTGCACCGAGTTACCACGGTCATCCGCGCCATCTCGATGCGCAGCGCGCATTCGTGAGTACCGCGCCTCGGCTCACCGTCCGGAATCAGCCGCGGACGTCGCCATCGAGATAGACCCACCGGCCGTCGACCCGCGCGAAGCGGCTGCGCTCGTGCAGCAGCCCCGCCATGCCGTCCCCGTCCCGGAACGAGGCACGGAACTCGACGATCCCGGTCGCGTCGTCCGGCCGCCCCGCGACAACGTCGACGATCTGCAGCCGACGCCAGACGGTGCCGTCATCGAGATCGAGTGAGGCAGGACGCGTCGACGGATGCCAGCTCGACAGCAGGTAGCCGTCCAGCCCTGGTGTCGATGAACCCAGCGCGAAAGCGCTGAACCTCGAGCGCATCAGGGCCTCGGCGGTGCGGGCCGGCGCTCCGTGATGCAGCGGCTCGCAGCATCCGGGATACTCACGGCCCGAGCCGCAGGGGCACACTATCTCGTTCGTTTTTCACGCACACGCATATTGACGACGATCGGCGTGCCCTCGAAGCCGTAGACCTCACGCAGGCGACGCGTGATGAAGCGGCGGTACTGCGGGTCGAGGAAGCCGGTCGTGAAGAGCACGAAGGTCGGCGGGCGGGTCGATGCCTGCGTGCCGAACAGGATGCGCGGCTGCTTGCCGCCGCGGACCGGGTGCGGATGCTCCGCCGTGAGCTCGGCCAACAGCGCGTTGAACTTGCCGGTCGGGATGCGCGTGTCCCACGAGTCGAGTGCGACCTCGAGGGCGGGAACCAGCTTCTCGAGGTGACGGCCGGTGCGCGCCGAGATGTTGACGCGCGGGGCCCAGCTCACGTGCGCCAGGTCCTGCTCGATCTCGCGCTCCAGGTAGCGGCGTCGATCGTGGGATTCGGCGTCGGCGGTGTCGAGCAGGTCCCACTTGTTGTACGCGAGCACGAGCGCGCGACCGGACTCGAGCACGAGGTCGATGATGCGCACGTCCTGCTCGCTGACCGGCTCGCTCACGTCGAGGAGCACGACGCCGACCTCAGCCTTCTCGAGCGCGGCGCTGGTGCGCAGGCTCGCGTAGAAGTCGGCACCCTGCTGCAGGTGCACGCGGCGCCGGATGCCGGCGGTGTCGACGAAGCGCCAGATCTTGCCGCCTAGCTCGATCTGCTCGTCGACCGGATCGCGCGTGGTGCCCGCGAGCTCGCTGACGACGACGCGCTCCTCGCCCGCCGCCTTATTAAGCAGGCTGGACTTGCCGACGTTGGGGCGGCCGAGGAGAGCGACGCGGCGGGGTCCGCCGACTTCCTCCTTCGCGACGGCTGAGATTTCGGGCAGCACGGTCATCACGTGATCAAGCAGGTCGGCGACACCGCGGCCGTGCACGGCGCTCACCGGCCATGGCTCACCGAGTCCGAGGCTCCACAGCTCCGCCGCCTGCGGGTCGCGGATTGCGTCGTCGGCCTTGTTGGCGACCAGGATGACGGGGCGCTTGCTTGCGCGGAGCATCCGCACGACGTGCTCATCGGTCGCCGTGGCGCCGACGTTGATGTCGACGACGAACAGGACGGCATCCGCCAGATCGACGGCCACCTCGGCCTGAGCCGCCACGGAAGCGTTGATTCCCTTTGCATCGGGCTCCCAGCCGCCGGTGTCGACGACGGTGAAGCGGCGGCCGAGCCACTCCGCCTTGTACGAGACGCGGTCGCGCGTGACACCGGGCGTGTCTTCGACGACAGCCTCGCGGCGCCCGATGATGCGGTTCACGAGCGCCGACTTGCCGACGTTCGGGCGACCGACGATGGCGAGCACCGGCAGAGCGGGCAGGTAGTAGATGCCGTCGACACCCTCTGCGGAGGCTTCAAGGATCTCGAGGTCCTCGTC
>JALYHS010000444.1 GCA_030776385.1 Actinomycetota bacterium | reverse complement strand
TGAATCCGTCCGCGTCCATGCCCATCGCCACATGATGGATAGCATTGCAATTGCCAAGGCCGTCAAAAGCGACACCATCAGCCTCTGGTTCGCCGACGGCACCAACTACCCCGGCCAGGACGACATGCGCGGCCGCCAGGACCGACTCGGCGAGTCCCTCGCAACGATCTACGAGCGCATCGGCGAGAAGCAGCGCCTCGTGCTCGAGTACAAGATCTTCGAGCCAGCGTTTTACCACATGGACGTTCCGGACTGGGGAACCAGCTACGCGCAGGTGGTCGCCCTCGGTGACCGCGCCACGGTCTGCCTCGACACCGGGCACCACGCGCCGAGCACCAACATCGAGTTCATCGTCATGCAGCTGCTGCGCCTCGGCAAGCTCGGCTCCTTCGACTTCAACTCAAGGTTCTACGCGGATGACGACCTCATCGTCGGCGCGGCCGACCCGTTCCAGCTCTTCCGGATCCTCGTCGAGGTCGTGCGCGGCGGCGGGTACGGGAAGGACTCCGATGTCGCCTTCATGCTGGACCAGTGCCACAACATCGAAGACAAGATTCCCGGCCAGATCCGGAGCGTGCTCAACGTGCAGGAGATGACGGCGCGCGCACTGCTCGTCGACGTCGACGCACTCACCGCCGCCCAGAACGCGGGCGACGTACTCGGAGCCAACGGCATCATGATGGACGCCTTCTACACGGATGTCCGTCCGCACCTCGGCGCCTGGCGCGAGTCGCGCGGTCTGCCCGCCGACCCGATGGCCGCCTATGCGGCGAGCGGCTACGGCGCCTCGATCGTCCGTGGACGCGTCGGCGGCAACCAGGCCGGCTGGGGGGCGTGAATCATGGAGTTCCGCTACCTCGGCAACTCGGGTTTCAAGATCTCGGAGATCACCTACGGTAACTGGCTGACCCACGGCTCGCAGGTCGAGAACGACACCGCGATCGCGTGTGTCCGCGCCGCCCTGGACTCCGGCATCACAAGCTTCGACACCGCAGACGTCTACGCCAACACCCAGGCGGAGACCGTGCTCGGCGAGGCGTTGACGGGCGAGCGCCGGGCATCCATCGAGATCTTCACCAAGGTGTTCGGCCCGACCGGCCCCAAGGGCCACAACGACGTCGGGTTGTCGCGCAAGCACATCATGGAGTCCATCGACGCCTCTCTCACCCGGCTGCAGACCGACTACGTCGACCTCTACCAGGCGCACCGTTTCGACTATGAGACGCCGCTCGAGGAGACCTTCCAGGCCTTCGCCGACGTGGTCCGGCAGGGTAAGGCGCTCTACATCGGTGTCAGCGAGTGGACCGAGGAGCAGCTGCGCGCCGGTCACGCCCTCGCGACGCAGTTCAACGTGCAGCTCATCTCGAACCAGCCCGAGTATTCGGCGCTCTGGCGCGTGATCGAGGGCAAGATCGTTCCGGCCTCGGTCGAACTGGGTGTCTCGCAGATCGTCTGGTCTCCCATCGCGCAAGGCGTGCTGACCGGCAAGTACGCGCCCGGTGCTCCGCTGCCAGAGGGCTCGCGGGCCACCGACGACAAAGGCGGCGCCGGCGCCATGAAGCGCTGGCTGACGGATGATGTCCTCACCCGTGTGCAGGGCCTCGCTCCGATCGCGGCCGAGCTGTCGCTCAGTTCCGCGCAGCTCGCCGTCGCGTGGGTGCTGCAGAACCCGAACGTCGCTGCGGCCATCATCGGGGCATCCCGCCCGGAACAGGTCGCCGAGAACGTCAAGGCCTCCGGAGTGGTGATCCCCGCCGAACTCATGACGCGCATCGACGAGGTGCTCGGCGATGCCATCGAGCGCGACCCCGCCCAGACCGAGACCCGTTCCCCGAAGGCACGTGAAGCATGAGCACCGCATCCGACCTCGTCAGGCGCAGCAACCGCCTGGGCGCCGACCCCAAGAACACGAACTACGCGGGCGGCAACACTTCCGCCAAAGGCACCGAGACCGATCCGGTCACCGGCGAACCCGTCGAGTTGCTCTGGGTCAAGGGCTCCGGCGGCGACCTCGGCACGCTGACCGAGTCCGGCCTCGCCGTGCTGCGCCTGGACCGGATGCGGGCGCTCGTCGACGTATACCCGGGCGTCGAGCGCGAGGACGAGATGGTCGCCGCATTCGACTTCTGCCTGTTCGGCAAGGGCGGAGCTGCTCCCAGCATCGACACGGCCATGCACGGGCTGGTGGACGCGAAGCACGTCGACCACCTGCATCCGGATTCCGGGATCGCCTTCGCCACCGCCGCAGACGGCGAGAAGCTCACCAAGAAGGCCTTCGGCGACAAGGTCGTCTGGGTGCCGTGGCGGCGTCCAGGCTTCCAGCTCGGGCTCGACATCGCGGCCATCAAGGAAGCCAACCCGCAGGCGATCGGCTGCATCCTGGGCGGCCACGGGATCACCGCATGGGGTGCGACGTCGAAGGAGGCCGAGGCGAACAGCCTCTGGATCATCCACACCGCCGAGGAGTATCTCTCCACGAACGGCAAGAAGGCGCCGTTCGGTCGTGAGGTGGCGAAGAACAGGGCCATGCCCGAGGCCGAGCGTCGCGCGAAGGCGGCCGCGCTCGCGCCGACGATCCGCGGACTCGCCAGCCACGACAAGCCGATGGTCGGCCACTTCACCGACTCGGATGTGGTGCTCGACTTCCTGGCATCCGCGAGCGCACCGAAGCTGGCGGCACTCGGCACCAGCTGCCCCGACCACTTCTTGCGCACCAAGGTCAAGCCGATGCTGCTGGATCTGCCGGCGAACGCCTCGGTCGAGGCATCCATCGCCCGGCTGAAGGAACTGCACACGGAGTACCGCGCCGACTACACCGCGTATTACGAGCGCTACGCCACGTCCGACAGCCCGGCGATGCGCGGCGCCGACCCGCTGATCGTGCTCGTGCCGGGGGTCGGCATGTTCAGCTTCGGCGCCAACAAGCAGACGGCGCGCGTCGCCGGCGAGTTCTACGTGAACGCCATCAACGTGATGCGGGGGGCCGAGTCGATCTCGAGCTACGCGCCGATCGACGAGAGCGAGAAGTTCCGGATCGAGTACTGGGCCCTCGAAGAGGCCAAGCTGCAGCGGATGCCGAAGCCGAAGTCGCACGCGACGCGCGTCGCCCTCGTGACCGGGGCGGCATCCGGGATCGGCAAGGCGATCGCCACCCGGCTCGCCGCGGACGGAGCCTGCGTCGTCATCGCCGACCTGGACCTGGCCACCGCGCAGGCCGCCGCCGCCGAGATCGGCACCAGCGATGTCGCGATCGGTGTCGCCGTGAACGTCACCGACGCGGTCGCCATCGCCCGCGGCGTGCAGGATGCCGTGCTCGCCTTCGGCGGCATCGACATCGTCGTGAACAACGCCGGCGTCTCACTGTCCAAGCCGCTGCTGGAGACCACAGAGCATGACTGGGACTTCCAGCACGACATCATGGCGAAGGGGTCGTTCCTGGTCTCGAAGGCCACCGCGCCGGTGCTCATCGAGCAGGGCATGGGCGGCGATGTGATCTACATCGCGTCGAAGAACTCGGTGTTCGCCGGCCCCAACAACATCGCGTACTCGGCCACAAAGGCCGATCAGGCCCACCAGGTGCGCCTTCTGGCGGTCGAGCTCGGCGAGCACGGGATCAAGGTCAACGGCATCAACCCCGACGGCGTGGTGCGCGGCTCCGGCATCTTCGCCAGCGGCTGGGGCGCGAACCGCGCCAAGACATACGGCATCGACGAGAGCGACCTCGGCACGTTCTACGCGCAGCGCACGATCCTGAAGCGGGAAGTGCTGCCCGAGAACGTCGCGAACGCCGTCTCGGTGCTCACGGGGCCGGACCTCTCGCACACCACCGGTCTCCACATTCCGGTGGACGCGGGCGTCGCGGCCGCCTTCCTCCGATGACGTCCCCCGCGGTCCCGCCGGCGTCGCCATGCCAAATCAAGGCTGCGGCGCTCGAAATCCCTCACGTCGCCCGTAAAAATCCCTCGACATCCCGGCTCAGCCTTGATTTGGTAACGGGCAGGGAGCTGATCTACTCGCTTCGAGGAGGGAGGCACGCGTGAGCGCGCGATCGGGAGGCGCGGTCGCGGCGGTCGACCTCGGCGCAACGAGCGGACGGGTCCTCCTGGGCTACGTCGGGCAGAACGAGATCAGGCTGACGGATGTCGCGCGCTTCGCCAACGCGCCGGTGCGCACGCTCGACGGACTGCACTGGAGCGTGCTCGAGCTCTACCGCGACGTGGTCGAGGGACTGGCCGCGGCCGTCCGCCAGGAGCCGCAACTCGTCAGCATCGGCATCGACTCCTGGGCCGTCGACTACGCCCTGATGCGTGACGGCCGGATGCTCGGCACCCCGTATGCCTACCGCGACGAGCGCAACATCCTGGCCGTCGAGGCCGTGCACTCGAAGATCTCGGCCGAGGAGCTGTACGCAGTGAACGGCCTGCAGCACCTCTCGTTCAATACCGTCTTCCAGCTCGCGGCCGACAAGCAGGCCGGCACCCTGGACCTGGCCGACTCCTTCCTGTTGCTTCCCGACCTGCTCGGCTACTGGCTGACAGGACGCAGCGTCGCCGAACGCACCAACGCGTCCACCACCGGGCTCCTCGGGGTCGAGTCCGGGGAGTGGGACTTCGCGCTGGCGGAACGCCTCGACATCCCGCGCGGCATCTTCCGCTCGCTCGTCGACGCCGGGACCGAGATCGGGGGGCTCGCCACGTCCGCGGTGCGCGGTGTCGGCTCGACGCGCGCGGTGCTCACCACGGTGGGATCGCATGACACGGCCTCGGCGATCGTCGCGATCCCGGCATCCGGGTCCGACTTCGCGTACATCTCGAGTGGAACCTGGTCGCTCGTCGGCGTCGAGCTGGAGCGCCCCGTGCTCAGTGAAGCGAGCCGGCTCGCCGGGTTCACCAACGAGGGCGGCGTCGACGGCCGCGTGCGCTACCTGCACAACGTGATGGGCCTCTGGCTGCTCAGTGAGTGTGTGCGCGACTGGGAACGCAGCGGCGAGACCATCTCGCTGTCGACGCTCATCGCGCAGGCGGCCGAGGTGCCCGGCGACGTCCCGCTGTTCGACGCCGACGACGACGTGTTTCTCTCCCCCGGCGACATGACGGGGCGCATCGCTTCCTGGTTCGGCGAGCGCGGCATCCGGGCCCCTGCCTCGCGCCCCGAGCTGGTTCGCTCCATCCTGCACAGCCTCGCGGATGCGTACGCTCACGCGATCGAGGCGGCCCGCGAGCTCAGCGGCGCGACCGTCTCGGTCGTGCACATCGTCGGGGGTGGCAGCCAGAACACGCTCCTCTGTCAGCTCACCGCGGACGCCACCGGACTGCCCGTGATCGCCGGACCGGTCGAGGCCACCGCGATCGGCAACGTGCTCGTTCAGGCTCGTGCGCAAGGATTGGTCAGCGGCGACCTCGAGGCGCTCCGTGCGCTGGTCGTCGCCGCGTTCCCCGTCACCCACTACGAACCGAGAGCCGCGCCATGAAGCACATTGATGTCCCCACCTTCACGTTCCCGCTGTCGAGCGTCGTGCTCGGCCTCATGCGCATCCAGGAATTGGATGACGCTCAGGTGCAGGCTTTGGTCGGCGCCGCGATCGACAGCGGCATCAACGTCTTCGACCACGCGAACGTCTACGGCACTCCCAGTCACAGTCACGGCTGCGAGACTCGCTGGGGCGAGGCCGTGACGCTCAGCCCGAGCGAGCGGGACGCCATCGTCATCCAGAGCAAAGTCGGCATCAGGAAGGGTTTCTGGGACTTCTCGCGCGAGCACATCCTTGCCGAGGTCGAGCTCTCGCTCTCTGCACTGAAGACCGATCGACTCGACGTGCTGCTGCTGCACCGTCCCGACACCCTGATGGAGCCCGAGGAGATCGCGGCCGCCTTCGACGAGCTCGAGAAGTCCGGCAAGGTGCGCCACTTCGGCGTCTCCAACCAAACCCCGGGGCAGGTGGAGCTGCTGAAGAAGAACGTGACGCAGCCCCTGCTTTTCAACCAGGTGCAGCTCAGCATCACGCACGCGCCCCTGATCGCGGCCGGGATCTCGACCAACATGCAGGGGCTCGACCAGTCGATCGACCGCGACAACGGCATCCTGGACTACGCCCGCCTGCACGGGATCACGCTGCAAGCCTGGTCACCCTTCCAGAAGGGCTTCTTCGACGGGACTTTCCTGGACAGCCCGGATTACCCGGAACTGAATGCACTGCTCAGCTCGCTGGCGGCGAAGTACGACGTGACCCCGACCGGGATCGCGGTGGCCTGGATCACTCGGCATCCGGCGAACATGCAGGTGGTCCTCGGCACGACTAAGCCGGAACGCGTGCGCGACTCGGCCGCCGGCTCCGACGTGCCGCTGACCCGCGAGGAGTGGTACTCGCTGTTCACCGCGGCCGGGTACGTCCTGCCGTAACCGGACAACGAAGAAACGAGACCTCGATGGTTCAGCGCCAGTTGCCTAACCCGAAAGACCTTCTCGAGCTGATGCAGTTCAAGAAGCCGAACTTCGACCTGACCGACCGTCGGCTGCAGTCCGCGCTGACGATCGCCGACCTGCGGCTCATCGCGAAGCGTCGCACGCCGAAGGCCGCCTTCGACTACACCGACGGCTCGGCCGAGCAGGAAATCTCGCTCGCCCGTGCGCGGCAGGCGTTCGAGGACATCGAGTTCAGCCCGTCGATCCTGCGTGGCATGGCGGATGTCGACACCTCCTCCACCGTGCTCGGTGGCCCGATGGCGCTCCCGTTCGCGATCGCGCCGACCGGATTCACGCGGCTGATGCAGACCGAGGGCGAGATTGCGGGCGCGGGCGCGGCGGCGGCGGCTGGCATTCCGTTCACCCTGTCGACGCTCGGCACGACCTCGATCGAGGACGTCAAGGCGGCGAACCCCCGCGGCCGCAACTGGTTCCAGCTGTATGTCATGCGCGACCGCGAGATCTCCTACGAGCTCACGCGTCGCGCGGCCGCGGCCGGCTTCGACACCCTGCACTTCACCGTCGACACCCCGGTCGCCGGTGCGCGTCTGCGCGACAAGCGCAATGGCTTCTCGATCCCGCCGCAGCTGACCGTCGGCACGATCGTCAACGCGATCCCGCGACCGTGGTGGTGGATCGACTTCCTCACCACCCCGCCGCTGCAGTTCGCGTCGCTGTCGTCCACCGGCGGCACGGTCGGCGAACTGCTCGATGCCGCCATGGACCCGACGATCTCCTTCGCCGACCTCGACATCATCCGCGGGATCTGGCCCGGCAAGATCGTGATCAAGGGCGTGCAGAACGTTCAGGATGCGGCCAAGCTCGCCTCCCTCGGCGTGGACGGCATCGTGCTCTCCAACCACGGAGGACGCCAGCTCGACCGCGCGCCGATCCCCTTCCACCTGCTCCCCGAGGTCGCGCGCGAGCTCGGCAACGACATCGAGATCGGCGTCGACACCGGCATCATGTCGGGGGCAGACATCGTTGCCTCGATCGCCCTCGGCGCTGACTTCACGATGATCGGACGCGCATACCTCTACGGCCTCATGGCAGGCGGGCGTCGCGGCGTCGACCGCACGATCGCGATCCTCAGCGACCAGCTCATCCGCACCATGAAGCTGCTGGGCGTCGCCTCGCTGGCCGAACTCTCGCCGGCACACGTGACGCAACTCGAGCGGCTCATCCCGCGCGCGAAGGTCGCCGCTGCTGAGGACGCCGCGAAGTCGGCGCGTTCCCGAGCAGACAACTCCGTCTAGCGCG
>JALYHS010000443.1 GCA_030776385.1 Actinomycetota bacterium | reverse complement strand
GCCCGTGACCGGGTCGGTGATCCCGCAGCAGCCGATCCAGCGAGGGTGCGCCGTGTCGTCGAGGGCACATCCGTCCGCGTCGTTCCGGGCTTGTAGGGCGGACGGGACTTGAACCCGTGACCGACGGATTATGAGTCCGCTGCTCGACAGGCTCGGTTTTTGGGGTCGTCCTCGATCTCAGATGCCCGTGTTTACGCGGATCTGCGTCCGTGGCAGACGCCTTGATCACCTGCCTCGCGCTTCGGATGTGGTCAAAATGTGGTCACGCTGGATAGGTAGTACCGGTCGTCGTCGTCCGCGAGCGTGACCCGTGCGACTGTCTAGTGCACGTGCAGAAGTGTTCGTTCAAGGCCAGTCATGACCCCCTCGCGCGCGACGCGTTCGGCGCGCTCGGGGTCCCGAGTCAGTAGTGCGTCAACGAGCGCCTGATGGCCCGCGACGAGAATTCGCACCTCTTCGTCGCTGAGGAAACCCGCCATGCGGTGCACGAAGTAGAACTGGCTGTTGCGTTTGATCTGCTCGGCGAGTCGCGCGTTCCCACTCGCGACCACGACCGCGTCGTGGAAGTCGTCGTTCTCTCGGAGCAGTGAGGTCCGAGGTGTGGTCGAGAGGCGCTCGGCGTAGTGGAGGTGGATCTGCTCGATGTGCTCAAGCATCTCCGCGGTCGCACGGGTGGACGCCAGCCGGGCGGCGTATCCCTCGAGGGCAGCCCGGACTTCGAAGATGTCACGGATCTCCTGGATGGAGTGTTCTCGCACGATCCAGCCGCGGCGTCGGGTCAGGACGAGCCCGTCAGCGGCGAGTCTCTGCATGCTCTCGCGAACGGGGGTCCGGCTGACCTCGAGCCGCTCCGCGAGCTCCGATTCGACGAGACGCTGGTTGGGCCGATACTCGCCCTCGACGATGGCTTGGCGCAGCGCCTCGTACACCTCAGACGACCGGTTCGGGGTAGGCGCGTCGGCGGTGTCGTCGATGACCGTGCTCACGTGTTGCTCCTCAAGAACGTCCGACCAGCATGGAGGACGTCGCTATATCAATCCGCTGATGCCGTCTCCGCAAGCTCCGCGATGGCGTCGATCTCCACCAAGATGCCGCGGAGTTGAACAGCGACTGTCGTGCGTGCCGGGAAGGGCTCGCTGAAGAACTCACGGTAGACCCGGTTCACAGCGTCGAAGGCGCCGATGTCGTTCAGGTAGACATTGGTCCGCACGACATCGGCGAAGCCCAGTCCGAGCTCCTCAAGCACGATGCCGAGGTTGCACAGCACCTGTCGCGCCTGTTCCTCCACACCGTCCGCGATTGCTCCGGTCTCAGCGTCGACCGGCCGTTGGCCGGCGAGGAACGCGAGCCCGTTGCTCACAACCGCGTGCGAATAGGGACCGCCGACGCCCGGTGCCTTCGGTGACGTGACGTGACGCATCGCTCCTCCTCAGAGACTGTGTCGCATGGCGTCGACGTTGATCCGTTCAACGACGACCCCGTTGCGGGTGCCATAGACCTCGGCTTGCAGGTCCATCCACACGCACACGTGCACGGGGAGGATCTGGAGGCGTTGACCGATGTGAAGGCGGCCGGGACCGGACGGCACGTTCAGTACGCCGTGTTCTTCAGACATGCGAGTAAAGACCGCATCCGGGCGCTTGGAGGGGTAACCGTAGCCGCCGCGGTCGTCTCGGGTAGCGGTGAGGGTCTTGCCTCCGGCGTTCACCGTAACGCGTTCGCCGTTGACGCTGACGACAGTCGCGAGGGCGGATGCCGCGACAGAGTCCGGCGTGCAGGCGAAGCAACTCATGGTGCGGAGGTCGTTGTAGATGTACGTCCCCGGACGGATCTCGGTGATGCCGTCCTCGGCTCGGAGGTAGGGGCTGGTGATCGTGGAGCCTGCGGATACGACAAGGACGTCGAGGCCGGCGGCCTCCAGTTCCGTGCGGACATCACCCATGATGCGCGCTTCGAGCCGGGCGACGGCGGCGATGGCCGCTTGTGCCTCGACGTCGTGGGCATGGCCCGCATGGGTCATGATGCCGGCGAATCGGAGACCGGCCGTGTGCTCGACCTGTTGTGCCCGTTTCGGGACGTCGCGGGGCTCCGTGCCCGCTCGGCCCATGCCGGTATCGACCTCAACCATGACCGGCACGGTGGTGCCGATCCGTCTCGCGAAGGCGCCATACCCTTCGGTGACTTCGTCCGAGTCGGTCACGAGGGTCAGCCGATGGTCGGCCGCAAGATCAGCGAGGCGGTCGAGCTTGACCCTGCCCACTATCGGGTAGGCGAGGAGGATGTCGTCGCTGCTGGTCGCAGCCATCACCTCGGCCTCGCTGGTCGTCGCGACGCAGAGACCCCGCGCCCCCAGCTCGAGCTGCAGTCCTGCCATCCGGATGCTCTTGTGAGACTTGATGTGGGGCCGCAGTGCGAAGCCGTTCCGGTCGGCGAAACTCTGCATTCGACGCAGGTTGCTGTCGACGACGTCGAGGTCGACCAGCACTGCCGGGGTGTCCAAGGCTGGGTCGTCGAGAGCGATCGGTAGCGGTGCTCCCACTGCAAGTGGGCGTGGCGGGGCGGCGCTGCTCTGCAGGGTGTCGCTCACAGGGCGATGACCGCCGTCTTGATCTGCCCGAACCCGCGCAGGCCCTCGACTCCCTTCTCCCGTCCGTGGCCGGAACGCTTGAAACCACCGAACGGCAGTTCCGCGCCTCCGGAGGCCCCGTATGTGTTCACGAAAACCTGCCCCGCAAGTACGTCACGAACCATGCGATGGGCTGTCGTCAAGTTCGACGTCCAGACGCCAGCGACGAGCCCGTAATCCGTACCGTTTGCGATCCGAACCGCCTCGTCCACAGAACGGAAGGGGGTCGTGACGAGCACGGGGCCGAAAATCTCCTCCTGCGCGATCGGGCTTGCCGGGTCGACATCATCAATGAGGGTGGGCTGGACGAAGAACCCGTCCCCATAGATCCCTCCCCGCAGGGCGTTCCCGCCGCAGCGGATCGTGCCGTCTCGCCGACCCTGATCGATATAGCCGAGGACTCGGTCGCGCTGCTCGTCGGTTATGAGCGGGCCAAGTCCCGGGTCGTCGAGAGCGGCACCGATGCTGATCGCAGAGAAAGCCTCCTGCACCCGTCGCACGACCTCCTTGTGGATGGGCTCCTCGACGAGGAGCCGGGAGCCGGCGGAGCAGGTCTGTCCCGCGTTTTGCAAGATCGCGTTGACGATCACAGGGACCGCACGGTCGAGGTCCGCGTCGGCGAACACGATGTTCGGCGACTTGCCACCGAGCTCCATCGTGACGGGCACGACGCGTTCAGCTGCGGCCCGGCTGATGATCTTGCCGACCTCGACCGAGCCCGTGAAGGAGATGTGATCGATGCCGGGATGCGCGGTGAGAGCGGCGCCGGTGGTCTCTCCGTAGCCGGTCACGACGTTGAACAGGCCCTCGGGAAGGCCAGCCTCAAGCGCGATTTCAGCGATCCTCAGCGCGGTGAGTGGTGTCTCTTCGGCGGGTTTGAGGACAGAGCCGTTCCCCATCGCGAGAGCCGGGGCGACCGATCGGGCGAGGATCTGCAGCGGGTAGTTCCACGGCACAATGTGCGCGGCGACGCCGTGGGGTTCCCAACGCGTGTAGATCAGCGTGTCGTCGTTGAGCGGTATCGTCGCGCCTGCGAATGTCTCGATCGCGCTGGCGTAGAAATCGAAGTAGCGCGCGGTGATCTCCGTATCGCGGCGACCCTGCTTCAGCGGCTTGCCGGTCTGCTGCGACTCGAGTGCGCCGAGCGCGTCGAGGTCGCGGAGGACCAGCTGTCCGATCC
>JALYHS010000442.1 GCA_030776385.1 Actinomycetota bacterium | reverse complement strand
GATCTCGGCCTCGCCTCGGTGCGGCTCCTGAGCAACAATCCCGAGAAGGCGCGGCAACTGCGCGAGCGCGGGATCACCGTGACCGAGCTGGTCCCGCTGGTCGTCGGCGTGGGCGAGTTCAATGAGGGCTACCTCGAAACCAAGCGCGACAAGATGGGGCACGCGCTCCCCTCCGACGACGTCTTGGAGAGCAAGGTCTTGGACAGCAAGGTCTCGGAAGCACGACTCGCAGAAGGAAGACCAGCATGAGCGGCGACGGACAGCCCACCCTCCAGACCGACGGTTCCGGCCTGAAGATCACGATCGTCTCCGGCCTCTGGCACAACCGGATCGCGGACGGCCTGTTTGCCGGCGCACAGCGCGTGCTCGACGCATCCGGTGCATCGGTGACCATCGTGCAGGTGCCCGGCAGCTTCGAACTGCCCGTCGCTGCGAAGGTCGCCCTCGAATCCGGGGCGGATGCGGTGGTCGCCCTCGGCGTGATAGTGCGGGGCGAGACCCCGCACTTCGATTTCGTGGCCGCCGCCGCGACGGACGGCCTCACCCGCGTCGCCCTCGACTCCGGCAAGCCGGTCGGCTTCGGTGTGCTCACCGTGGAAACCGAGCAGCAGGGCCTCGATCGGGCCGGCCTTCCGGACTCGAAGGAGGATGTCGGCGGCCGCGCCGCCGAGGCCGCGATCGCGATGGTGCACGTGCTGCGTACCACGCGCGCCGGGGCGTAGCTGCTCTCGCGCTAACCTCGGACCGTGCTCAAAGGAATCGACCCGCTGCTGAGGGGCGCCCTGCTGAAGATGCTCGACGAGCTCGGTCACGGCGACCAGTTGGTGATCGCCGACCGCAACTTCCCGAGCTACACGCAGGGCTCGCCGGTGATCCATCTCGCCGTCGACGACGTCGTGCGGGTGTTCGAGGCGGTGCTCTCGGTGTTCCCCCTCGACACCTTCGTCGAGCGGCCGCTCGAGCGGATCGCGCCCGCCGATGATCTGAGCCCGAACGACGCCCAGTCTGCGGTGCTCGAGACCGCGCGGCGCCTCGACGGACGCCCGTTGGAGTTCAACGTGCTCCCCCGCTTGGACTTCTACGCACGCGCCGGCCAGGCGCACGCCGTGATCCATACGCTCGAAGCGGCGCCGTACTGCGACTTCATCCTCACCAAGGGCGTCATCTAGCGCCGACGTACACTGGCCGCGAGGAGGCATCGTGGCCTGTTCGCCTGGGACGAGAGCGCGACGCGCGGGCCTTCTGCTTGCCACGGCGACGGTGCTGGCCTCGCTCACGGCGTGCGTGAGTTCGCCTCCGGCGCCACCCGGACGCGCGAGCTCGGCGCCGGCGATCCCGCGGAGCACCCTCGGCCCGAACTCCCAGCCGAGCACCTCCACCTCCCCACCCAGCGCGACCCCTCCTACCGCCGACATCCTGGTGGTGCTGACCGGGCACGCCACCGCAGACAACGGGGCCACCGCGACGGTGACGGCGACCGTGCACGCGCCGCTCGGGATCGACGATCCTGCCGCCGCATCCATGCTGAATGCCATGACCGCGTTCTGCGCGGGAGAGGTGGATCAAGGCGTCCTTGCAGACGTGGATGCGCGGTTCGTGCGGGTCGACGACCGCACGACCCTGCTGAGCGGAATATGGCCGATCGACCTTCCCCTCGCGCTCGGGCCGGACTCCACCTCGGCGTTCGTGACCGCGACCGGCGGCGGGGCGTTCCAGGAGCAGGTGCTGCCCGCGCATCCGATCCCCGCGGACTACGTGCCGCGCTGCGCCGAGCCGGCGTTCATCACGATCGGACGGGCCGGCTCCGTCTTCCTGGCCGAACACTTCCAGAGGATCAATAACCTCGGCCTCGACAACGCGAGCTTCTGGGGCCACCTGCGATACGGATTCGCGACGCCGTACAGCCTCTTCAGTGTCCAGCGGGTCACCTTCGACCACTGCACATACCAGCTGACCGCGCTCGGCGCCGCGCGACTCGGGAACAACCCCGACTTCCGCCTCACCACCGGCCCCGACGACAACCCCGCCATGGGCGACAGCTGCCTGGTCGGCGGTCTGACCGGGCACTGATCCGCCGGGAGTACGCGGGGCTCCCCGGTGCGAACTAGCGTGGAGTCATGAGCTCCACCAGCACCTCCAGCACCTCCAGCACGTCTCGATCGACGAACTCCGGTCGCCGCGGCATGTTCGGCCGACGTCCGGACGATGACGGCCCGCGCGCGAGCTTCCGGCAACTGCTGCCATACCTCACGGAGCACCGCGGCATCCTGATCGTCGTCGTCGCCCTCAGCCTGGTCGGAGCCGCCACCTCGCTCGTGCAGCCGCTGCTGGTGAGCCAGGTGATCGGCTACGTGCAAAAGGGGCTCGGCCTCGGCACGCTGGTCTGGGTGCTCGTCGCGCTCGTGGTGATCTCGGCGCTCATCAGCGGCATCCAGCACTATCTGCTGCAGCGCACCGGCACGGCCGTGGTGCTCTCTGCCCGTCGCCAGTTGGTGCAGCGGATGCTGCGGCTCCCGATCGCCGAGTTCGACCAGCGACGTACCGGCGACCTCGTCTCACGGGTCGGCAGCGACACCACCCTGCTCTACGCCGTCATCACACAGGGGCTGATCGACGCGATCGGCGGAGCCGTGCTCTTCCTCGGCGCGCTCATCGCGATGCTGATCATCGACCCGGTGCTGCTCGGGCTGACCGTGCTCGTCATCGCCGTGTCGGTCGTCGGCGTGGTCCTGCTGTCGGGCCGAGTGCGCATCGCCTCGCGACAGCAGCAGGAGAAGGTCGGGGATCTCGCTGCCGCCGTCGAGCGCTCCATCAGCGCCATCCGCACCGTGCGCGCGTCGAACGCGACCGCACGCGAGACAGCGGCGGTCGAGCTGGATGCCGTGGGCGCATACGACGCCGGAGTGCGCGTCGCGAAGATCTCGTCGCTGATCGTTCCGGTTGGGGCGATTGCGCTGCAGGTCTCGCTGCTGGTGGTGCTCGGCGTGGGTGGATTCCGGGTGGCAAGTGGAGCGCTCACCATCGCGAATCTGGTGGCGTTCATCCTGTTCCTGTTCATGATGATCATGCCGCTCGGCCAGGCGTTCGGCGCCCTCACCTCGGTCAACCAGGCGCTCGGGGCGCTGGGCCGCATCCAGGAGATCATCGGGATTCCCAGCGAGGACGAGCACGACGCCGCCCTCGAGCCCGCCGCGCCCATCGAGACGGAGGCCGCGATCACGTTCGACGGCGTGCACTTCGGCTACCCCGAGGCGGCGCACAAGACCGAGCGCGACAAAGCGATCGCGGCGGCTGTTGGAGAGGATGCGCTCCCACCCCGAGACCAGGAGGTGCTGCACGGGGTCTCGTTCGACGTGCCGCGGGGCTCCCGCGTCGCCCTGGTCGGGCCGAGCGGCGCGGGCAAGAGCACGATCCTCTCGCTGATCGAGCGTTTCTACGACCCGACGGCCGGCGTTGTGCGCCTCGGCGGCGTCGACGTGCGCGGTATCCCCCGCGACGAGCTGAGGGGCCAGATCGGCTACGTCGAGCAGGACGCTCCGGTGCTCGCGGGAACCCTCCGCGACAACCTGAAGCTCAGCTCACCGGACGCCACCGATGCCGCGTGCATCGAGGTGCTGCACGCGGTCAACCTCGGCGAGGTGCTCGAGCGCAGCGAGCTCGGGCTCGACGCGCCCGTCGGGGAGTCTGGCGTCATGCTCTCGGGCGGCGAACGTCAGCGCCTCGCGATCGCGCGGGCGCTGCTGGCGGCCCCGCCGATCCTGCTGCTGGATGAGGCGACCGCCTCCCTCGACGGACTCAACGAGCAGCTGCTGCGCGAAGCCATCGACGCGGTCGCCGAGGACCGCACCCTCCTCGTCATCGCGCACCGACTTTCGACCGTGGTCGACTCGGACGTCATCGTGGTGCTCGACCACGGCCGCGTGGTGGGCGTCGGCACGCATTCCGAGCTCGTCGTGTCCACCCCCCTCTACAAGGAACTCGCGAAGCACCAGCTGCTGGTCTGAGCTCCCCGCTGGTCGAGTGACGCCGAGGGCGCGTGTCGAAACCCTCTCTCGTCATCCCGCGTTCGTAATTCAGGCGCAAGCCGCTGAACCGCGTCTTATCGAGCCGGATGCAGCATCCAACCTGAATTGCGAACAGGCGATCCGTCGAAGCTGCAGGTCGAAGTCACCCGTGGCCGCCTTGTGACGCTGAGTCGGGCGTTTCATCCTGAATCGTCAAGGTGCATGGGCTCGACCAGCGAGAAGAGCCGAGGTCGCGGCCGCAGGAGCGGCGGCGCGCACAAGGATTCAGAAGACTCCGGTGACCTTCAGGATGAGGCCGACAAAAAACGCCACGGCGATCAGGGCGCAGAGGCCGAGGATGAGGCGGGCGATCATGCGAGCGGCTCCGGGGTCATGACGTACGTGGTCTCCAGGTATTCGTGGATGCCCTCGAGGCTGCCTTCGCGTCCGAGGCTGGACTGCTTGACGCCGCCGAAGGGCGCCGCCGAGTTCGAGATGACACCGGCGTTCAGTCCCATCATGCCGGTTTCCCGCGGCTCGATCCGCACTGCGTCGGTCACGACAGGTTCTTCCCGGTGGATGCTTCAATCTCGGCCCCGGCATCGCTGAGTTCTCGTAGTGCGGCGGCGCTCGACTCGGCGGCGACCCCCACGATCAGGTCATCGATCACCCGGACGTGCCGCCGGGTCTGGAGCGCATCGAGCGCCGACGCCCTGACGCAGTAGTCGGTGGCGATTCCCACCACGTCGATGTCGGTCACGCCCAGCTTATCCAGCACGACGGGCAGCTCGACGCCATCCTCGGTGGTGCCCTCGAAGATCGAGTACGCGGGCACCCCCTGGCCTTTGCGGATGTGCACGTCGATCAGTTCCATGTCCAGCGCGGGGTCGTAGTGCGCGCCGACGGTGCCGGCCACGCAGTGAACCGGCCAGGTGTTAACGAAGTCGGGGTCGGCATCCAGGGCGAAGTGTCCGCCGTTGCTGTTGCTGTTGTCCGCTCCCGGCCCGTCGTGCCAATCGCGCGAGGCGATCACGACGTCGTAGCGATCGGGATGCGCGCGCAGGTACGCGGTGATGCCCGCGGCGACGGCATCCCCGCCCTCGACCCCGAGCGCACCGCCTTCGGTGAAATCGTTCTGCACATCGATGATGAACAGGGCGCGGGACATGGGACCCCCTGGCTAGTTGTTGGAGAGGTTGTCGCCGCAGGTGTAGACGGCGGTCGTGAGGGTGTCGAGAGCGGCTTTGGCCGTCGATGGGATGCCGGGGCGAATGGCGTAGAAGGTGAAGACGAGGGGCGTCCCGTCCGCCGCCGTGATCGTCCCCGCGAGGCTGTACTCGATGTCGGTCCATCCGGTCTTGGCGGCCACCTTGCCGCGGGCGACGGCGTTGGCTCCGGTGAACCGGCTGGCGACACTGCCGCTCTTGCCGGCGATGCCCAGTCCGTCGCGTACGACATCCAATCCCCCGGTGCCGGCAGCGATCTGCCGCAGCAGCGCCGTCATGGTGGCCGGGGGCACGAGGCTCCGGTAGCTCTCGCCCGAGCCGTCGGCGATCGTCATGCCCGTCGTTGAGATCTTGAACGCGCTCGACAGCGCGCTCGGGATGGCCTGATTCAGCGAGGCCAGCGAGCCGTCCAGGCCGGACACCTTGGACACGATGCGGGCCAGCATCTCGCCCAGAGTGTTGTCGCTGGCCAGGAGCATCTGCGAGATGAGAGTGCGCAGCGGCTGAGACTTCACCTCGGCAAACCGGGTCGAGTTCGGGATCGCGGTTCCCAGGCTGGTCGCGACGCTGCGGTCGACGAGTCCGCCGCTGTCCGCGCTCGTCAACGCGGCCACGAACGCCGCACCTGCTCGGCCGATCGGATCGGTGCTCCGGTAGCTCGTACTCGCTCGCGGGTTGGCGCGGTCGCCGTCGACCTGCAGGGCGGTCGTCTCGGACTGGTACCCCTGCGTCTGCTCGGTGCGCTTCACGTCGGGCGTCCACCGGTCGGCGGTGCTCCAGTAGCTGGCAT
>JALYHS010000441.1 GCA_030776385.1 Actinomycetota bacterium | reverse complement strand
CATCGCGGGGGTCCGGCCCCCAAGTCGCTCGGCCCCGACGCGTTGACCCGCCGCCTGAACGGGATCGCCGGTCTGAAGTCCGACGTCGTCGTTGAGAGCACCACGCTCGCGCACCCCGGATTCGATGCCCGGTTCTCCGCGCTCTGGCGCCTCTACGAGTATCGGATCGCCGACACGCTCGGCTTCCGCGACCCGCGCCGTCGCTCGCACACGCTCTGGCATCCGGCCGAACTCGACGTCGAGGCGATGGATGCCGCGGCCCGCTCCCTCCTCGGGCTGCATGACTTCGCGGCGTACTGCCGACCGCGCCCGGGCGCCACGACAGTGCGCACGCTGCAGGACTTCGCCTGGACTCGAGACGTCGACGGCGTGCTGATCGCGCGAGTGCGCGCGGACGCGTTCTGCCACAGCATGGTGCGCGCGCTCGTCGGAGCATGCGTGGCGGTGGGGGAGTCGCGGCTGCAGCTCGAGCGCGTGGCGGGGATCCGCGACGAGGTCACACGGGGTTCCGAGTTCATCGTGATGCCGGCTCGCGGCCTCACCCTCGTCGAGGTGGGCTACCCGGACGATGCCGAGCTCGCGGCACGCGCCATCCAGACCAGGGCGAGTCGCGCGACGTTCGACAAAGACGACTTCATCGACTAACCTGACAAGGTTGCCCCGCGCACCCGCGGAGCACGTTGAGCCCTCCACCGCAGGGTTCCCGCGTTGCGACATCGCACGCCAGGGAACGCTCACCGGAGCGGGATTCACGAACACCTCGACAGAAAGCAGTCATTCCGTGACGCGCACGTTCAGCCCCAAGCCGGCGGACATCAAGCGGGAGTGGATCGTCATCGACGCCACTGACGTCGTCCTCGGCCGCCTCGCCAGCCACACCGCCGCCATCCTGCGTGGCAAGCACAAGCCCACCTTCGCTCCTCACATGGACATGGGTGACTTCGTGATCATCGTCAACGCCGAGAAGATCGCCCTCACCGGCGCCAAGCTCGAGAAGAAGCTGGCGTACCGCCACTCGGGCTACCCGGGCGGGCTGTCGAGCGAGACCTACATCGAGATGCTCGAGAAGCACCCGACGCGCGCGGTCGAGAAAGCCGTCCGCGGCATGCTGCCGAAGAACTCGCTGGGTCGCGCCCAGATCAAGAAGCTCAAGGTCTACGCGGGTCCCGAGCACCCGCACTCGGCCCAGACGCCGACCGCTTACACCCTGGGCCAGGTCGCGCAGTAGCGCGCCGCCCCCACCCGCGAACCAAGATTCTTTAGGACACAGACACATGGCGAAGATCGAAGAAGCCCTCCCCGAGGAGCTCGTCCAGAGCTTCACGACCGAGACCCCGGCCGACGAGGCCCCCAAGGCACCGCGCCCGGTGCTGAGCGTCGGCGGTTCCGCCGTCGGTCGCCGCAAGGAGGCCATCGCGCGCGCGCGCCTCACGCCGGGCACCGGCACCTTCGTGGTGAACGGTCGCACGCTCGAGGAGTACTTCCCCAACAAGTTGCACCAGCAGCTCATCAACGACCCGTTCAAGGTGCTCGACCTGCTCGGTAGCTACGACGTGATCGTGAAGATCACCGGCGGTGGCCCCTCCGGCCAGGCCGGCGCGCTCCGCCTCGCGATTGCCCGCTCGCTGAATGAGATCGACCGCGAGAACAACCGCGCCGCCCTCAAGAAGGCCGGCTTCCTCACCCGTGACGCCCGCGTCATCGAGCGCAAGAAGGCCGGTCTCAAGAAGGCCCGCAAGGCCTCGCAGTTCTCGAAGCGATAGGTCTTCCGGCCCTCGGCCGCGAGATGCCTCGCCTCTTTGGAACCGACGGTGTCCGAGGGCTGGCCAACGGTGAGATCATCACCGCCGACCTGGCCCTCGGTCTTGCGCAAGCTGCTGCCGTCGTCCTGACCCGGGGTCGGCACGCCGACGAGCTCCGCGCGCAGGGCAAACGTCCGCGTGCGGTGCTGGCGCGCGATCCGCGCGTCTCCGGCGAGTTCATCGCGGCGGCCGTCGCGGCAGGGCTCGCCAGCTCGGGCATCGACGTGCTCGACGCGGGCGTGATCCCGACCCCCGCTGCCGCCTTCCTGGTCGCGGATATCGGTGCCGACTTCGGCGTGATGGTCTCCGCCTCGCACAACCCGGCCGCCGACAACGGGATCAAATTCTTTGCCATCGGCGGCACGAAGCTGCCCGACGAGGTCGAGGACCGGATCGAGCACGCCCTCGATCAGCCGAAGATGACGCCGACCGGCGGAGACGTCGGCCGCATCCGCCGGTTCGCGGACGCCGAGGACCGCTACGTGGTCCACCTCATCTCCACCCTCGACGCCCATCTCGACGGCCTGCATGTCGTCATCGACGCGGCGCACGGCGCGGCGGCAGGCGTCTCGCCGGAGGTCTTCGCGCTCGCCGGCGCGAAGGTCACCGTGATCGGTGCCGACCCCGACGGCCTCAACATCAACGACGGCGTCGGGTCGACGCACCTCGAGGGCCTCCGTGCCGAGGTACTCGCTCAGGGCGCCGACCTCGGCATCGCCCACGACGGGGACGCCGACCGCTGCCTCGCGGTGGATGCCGACGGCAATGTCGTCGATGGCGACCAGATGATGGCGATCCTCGCGGTCTCGCTCAAGAAGCGCGGCCTCCTCGCCCAGGACACACTGGTCGCCACCGTGATGAGCAATCTCGGATTGCGGATCGCGATGGCCGAGCAGGGCATCCGATTGCTGCAGACCAAAGTCGGCGACCGCTACGTGCTCGAGGAGCTCGACGCGGGCAAGCTGAGTCTCGGGGGTGAGCAGTCCGGCCACATCATCTTCCGCGAGAACGCGACGACGGGGGACGGCATCCTGACCGGATTGCAGCTGGCGGCCGAAATGGCCCGTTCCGGTAGGACGCTGGCCGAGCTCGCCGCCGTGATGACCGTCTACCCCCAGGTGCTGGTGAATGTGCGCGGCGTCGACCAGCACGCCCTCGACTCGGATGCCGCGGTCGCCGATGCGGTGCGCGCCGCCGAGGAGCGCCTGGGTGACACGGGCCGAGTTCTGCTTCGGCCGTCCGGCACCGAGCCGCTAGTGCGGGTCATGGTGGAAGCGGCCGATCAGACGGTCGCCGAGGCCATCGCCGAGGAGCTCGCCGCCGTCGTGCGGGACCGCCTCGCGGTGAGGGCCTGAGATGCCGCTCGAGGGGGAGTACGCCCCGGGCACGGCGGACTGGGCACGCATCCAGGCCGAAGCGTACGAGGCGAGCGGCGGCAGCGAGGCACCCGATCTGCGCGGAATGCCGATCATCGTGCTGACCTCGGTCGGGGCGAAATCCGGCTTGCTGCGCAAGACCGCGCTCATGC
>JALYHS010000440.1 GCA_030776385.1 Actinomycetota bacterium | reverse complement strand
GGCTGAGGGATGCCGCGCCCGAGTTGAGTTTCGAGAGTCCCGACGAGAGCGAGCTCACGCCCGAGGTGTAGCTCTTCAGTCCGGTGGCCAGCGAATCCGCGCCCGAGGACGCGGTGCTCGCACCGCCCGCCAGTTTGGTCGCACCATCCGCCGCCTGCGACAGGGACGCACCCAGCGTGCCGAGGCTCGCATAGACGCCGGAGATGTACTGCTTCGTGATCGCGCTGCCGAAGGTGCGAACGAGCCCATCGCCGAGCGACTGTGCGACAGATCCGGCGAGGTAGGAGTGCGCATCGTCCGTCTTGATGGCCAACTGCGCCTGCACGGGCGAGGTGCCCTGCAGCGAGAGCACCGACTTCGAGAAGTTCTTCGGGATCGTCAGGATCGCGTAGACGTCGCCGTTCGCCAGCATCTTCTTCGCGTCGGCGGCGTTGCTCAGCGTCCAGTCCATCCCCGGCGACTTCGAGCCGGTCAGCTGGGTCACCAGCTGGCGTCCGGCGAGCACGTAGTTGGTCGTTCCGTCGGTGTTCTTGGTGATGATCGCGGTATCGGAGTTGACAATGGCGGCCGGGATGCGGTTCACCCCGTTCTTCGCGTCGCCGAGCGAGGCGACGTAGAGGCCGACGAAGGCCAGCGGCACGAGCACGACCGCGATGATCCCGAGCACGCGGAATCGGGTGAAGCGGGAGAGCGTGTTCATCGGAATACCCCTTCCGAGGCGAGGTCGAGAGCTTGAATGCGGGCGGGGATCGCGTCGGCGACCTGCCGGAGTCCGGGCATGCCGACGACGACCGTCGTCGTGGCGGGAGCGAGGCGGTCGAGCGCGAGCAGGAACGCTCGCGCGTCAAGAGGATCCGAGAAGGCGTCGAGGGCGTCGAGCAGCACGACAGGCGTCCGCTCGCTGAGGGCGACGGCGGCCATCGCGACGGCGCGCTCGAGTTGGGGAAGACGCTCGACGTGAGTGGCGGCATCCACCGGAACTGTGGGGCGGCCGAGACCCTGCAGGGCGCCGCTGACGCGTCCGGCTCGAGAACGCGCGCGACGCGCGGCGATCGGGGCGAGATACCACGGGCTGCTGAGTCGCACGCGCTCCTCGAGCAGTTCACCCAGGGTGACCTCGACTTCGGCACGGCTCGGGCCTGACAGGTCCGCGAGGGCGACGAGTCGTGTGACCCGACCCGCGTCCGACGGCAGCGGATGCCCACCCACCTGCGCGCGTCCGCCACGCGGTTCGAGGCGGCCGGCGACCGTCGCGGCCACGAGGCGCCGCTCGGCGGGGTCCCCCTGCACGAGAGCGATCGTGCCGGAACCGATGTGCAGCGACACCGGGCCGACCGTGGTCGCTCCCGATCCCGACACCAGACGGTCGAGCGAGACGGCCTCGCCGTCGCCGAAGCGGTCGAGCGCCCAGGCGGTGGCGTCCCGGTGAGAACGCAAGCCCTCACCCTCGATGTCCACGTTCGGAAGGATGCGGTGCAACCAGCGCGGGAGGTACCAGGCGGAGCGGCCGGCAAGCGCCATGACGGCGGGGACCAGCGTCATCCGCACCAGGAACGCGTCGACGAACACGCCCGCGGCCAGGCCGAGTGCGATGACCTTGATGACGCCCGCGCCCTCGGGCACGAAGGCCGCGAAGACGAAGAACATGATCAGCGCTGCGGCCGTGACGACGCGTGCGGCCCCGGAGAATCCGCTGACGACGGCGCGGCGGGCGACCGCGTTGCGCTCCTTGCGTGAGGCGCCGGCGGGAAGTTTCGCGACGCCGTGCACGTAGGCCTCGCGCATGCCGGAGACGAGGAACACCTCGTAGTCCATGGCGAGCCCGAACAGGATCGCCATCAGCAGCACCGGCATGAAGCTCAGGATCGGGCCGGGCACCACCCCGAGCGCCGAGGCTCCCCAGCCCCACTGGAAGACGGCGACTACGACGCCGAACGCGGCAAGCACCGACAACAGGTAGCCGATCGCGGCCTTCACCGGGACCAGGAGCGAGCGGAAGACGACCATGAGCAGGATGACCGAGAGCCCGACGACGATGACGCCGAACGGGAGCAACGCCGAGTCGAGACGTGACGAGACGTCGATCGCCACGGCCGTCGCGCCCGTGACGGCGATCGGCATGTGGTACTTCGCGGCGATCGAGGGCTCGAGGGCGCGGATCCGCTCGACGAGTTTCGTGGTGGCCGGGTCGCTCGGGCCGGTTGTCGGGATCACCTGGATGATCGCGGTGTCGAGGGTTTTGTTCGGAGTTCCCGCACTCACCGAGTCGACTCCGGGGAGCTGGGCGATCTGGTTGCCGATCTTCTTCATGTCGGCGACGAAGGTGGTGCTCTGGGTGATGTCGACGGTGATGATCAGGGGGCCATTCCGGCCGGGGCCGAACTCACGGCTGACGATGTCGTACGCCTTGCGGGAGGTGGTGTCCGCGGGCTGGCTGCCCCCATCGGGGAGGGCGAGCGCGAGGCTGAAGGCGGGGACGGCCAGGGTGCCGATGATGGCGAGCACCGCGATGATGAACACCACGGGGGCCTTCAGCACCAGGTTGACCCAGCGCTGGCCGAGCGCGGGCTTCGCGCGGGTCCCGCGTACTCTGCTGGTC
>JALYHS010000439.1 GCA_030776385.1 Actinomycetota bacterium | reverse complement strand
GCGCCGCGTCGTCGAGTGCCTCAGTCGCGACCGCACGAAGCACCAGGTCGCGGAGGTCACCAGCCTCGGACTCGTGCAGATGACCCGCAAGAAGCTCGGCCTCGGACTGGTCGAGTCCTTCAGTGAGAACTGCGAGGTCTGCGCCGGTCGCGGAATCATCGTGCATCACGAGCCGGTGTTCCGGCACCGCCAGGAGTCCATGGGCGGTCCGCAGGGCGGATCGGGCAGCAGTTCAGGTCAGAGTGGCCAGGGCAGCCAGAACGGCAGCACCTCCTCGCGCGGACGGCGCGGACGCGGCGGCTCCGGCGGCAGCTTGCAGGCCCCGAGCATGGCGCCCAAGAACGGACACGGTCCGACCGGCACCCACGCGATCACCGACGACGTCCGGAACGCCCTCGCCCAGATCGCGAAGAGCACGGTGCCGCACACGGACTCGGTCGAGCACGGCGAGACCTCGGCAACGGTGAGCGGTGCCGTGAGAGGCGGTGCCAGCGGCGGCGTCAGCGGTGTCGTGGCGAACTCCGTCGCGGTGGAGCACAGCTCGATGCTGACCCGCGCCGAAGAGGCCGCGGGTGCTGCCGCCGAGGCCGCCGTCGAGATCCTCGAGATTCCGGTGCCGGCCGCCAGGTCGTCGCGCGGTTCGCGCCGCATCAGCACCCAGGACGCGGAGGAGATCCTCGACTCCGTGCTTGGCGCGCTTCCCGAACCCAAGCAGCCCGGCCAGGGGCGCTCGCGCGGCTCGCGCAGGGCATCCAGTTCCGGTGCCGTGGTGACGCCGACCGGGACCACCGAGTAGTCGCGGCACCGTCGCCACGCGTCACCGAGTCGAGACCGGGAGTTCAGCAGCTGTGAGCGGCATCATCGCGTCGCGCGCGACCGTCCACGTGGGCGGTCGCGATCGCACCCTCGTTCTGGTGCGTCCAGATGCCTCGGCGCCCACCCCGAAGAACTGGCGCGGTCGAGCGCTCCTCATCGTGCTGCACGGCTCCAACCAGACCGGGGAGGGCGTGCGCGCATTCAGCGCGAATGGGTTCGACCGATTCGCGGAATCGGGCGCGGCCGTCGTCGTCTATCCCGACGGGGTCGCCAGACACTGGAACGACGCCCGCACCAGCATCGACTTCACGACACGCAAGCTGGGGGTCGACGACGTCGAGTTTCTCGCGGCGCTGATCGAACGGCTTGCGCGTATCGACGGCATCGACCGCGCGCGCGTGTACCTGGCCGGGTTCTCGAACGGCGCGGCCATGACCATCAGGATGGCGCTTCAGCGCCCCGAGCTGCTCGCCGGCGCCGCGATCATCGCCGCGACAATGCCCACGCCCGAGAACCTGCTGCCGATCGTCGCGTCGGCCCGCCCGCTGCCGGTGGTGCTCGTCCATGGGACGAGTGACCCGCTGGTGCCATACGAGGGCGGGATGGCGAGCCTCTGGGGCCTGAAGCCGCGAGGGGTCGGGCTTTCGGCGCCCGCCACCGCCGCGTACTTCGCCGAGCGCAACGGAATCACGAACGAGCCGTCACGGGAGCTGCAGCCCCCGATCATCGGCTCCGAGCCGACTGTCGAAGTCACTGCCTACCGCCAGAACGGGCTTCCGGAGGTGCGCCTCTACACCGTGCGTGGGGGAGGGCACGTTATCCCGGGTCCGCATCGCGCGCCGATCGTGCTGGGTCACTCCACCCGGGAACTGGTGGCTGCGGACGTCATTGGCGAGTTCTTCGCACTGGCGTAGCGCGTCGGCTCAGCCGCCCGCGGTTCGCCGCTTCTTCTCCGCTTGCGTGATCCGCAGACCGGCCTTCTGGAGCCGGCGCAGCAGTTCCCGCCCGCTCACCGCCTCGGCGCCCTGCGCGATCAACGACTCGCGCCGCTCGAGCGGGACGTCGTAGTGATCGTGATCGAAAGCCCGCTCCGGGATGCCGACGCGACGCGCGAACGAATGCAGCTCAGCGAGAGAGGAATCGCTGACAAGATGGGCCCAGAGCGTGCCGTGCGCAGGCCAGATGGCCTCGTCGATCAGCACGGTCATTGGCCGATCATATGCGGGAGGGGACGGATGCCGGACTCGATCACGAAGGCGATCACGCGTCCCGGATTGGTCCCTGCCTTCTTCGCGGGACTGGGCGTCTTCCTGCTGCTGTTGGGGATCGCCTCGCTGCAGTCGCTGTTCACGACCCTCTCCGTGATCTCCGGGACGAGCGCCGCTGGGGACTACGCGGGACAGATCTTGGCCACACAGCTGCTGGCATCCGGAGCCGGTCCGCTCCCGTTCTCGATCGGTGTCTTCCTGAGTTTCTGGCAGCTGGCCCCGATCGCCCCCAAGCTGCGCCTCGCTCATGTGGTGACGCGATCCCTGCTCGCCACTCTCATCGGTGGGCTGCTGCTGTGGATCGTCTTCGTGCTTGCACAGCTGATCACGGACCTCGTATCGCCGCCAGCGGGCGGCACCATCCACGCACTCGGGAGCTTCGGTCCCGACGTGCTGACCGCACTCCTGCGAGCGCTCGCGGCGATCCTCGGGTACCTGCCGTCGGTCGCGCTGGCCGGTATCCTGCTGTGGGGTTGGCTGCAGCGGCATCCGCAGGCGAAGCGCGTTCACGGCGTGCTCGACGAGGTTTGACCCAGTCCGGTTTTTACCGGTATTGTTGACCTTTGGTGTGCGTTGGGCTGTGCCCGCGCTGAAGCGCCGAGACTTCCATTTTTTCAGGTGAGGAACAACCGTGGTTTACGCAATCGTGCGCGCTGGTGGGCGGCAGGAAAAGGTCGAGGTGGGCACGATTGTGGTCCTCGACCGCATCAAGGCCGACAAGGACGGCAACATCCAGCTCGCGCCGGTGCTGCTCGTCGACGGTGACACCATCACCCACGACGCCTCGGCGCTCGCGAAGGTGACCATCACGGCCGAGGTCATCACCGACCTCCGTGGTCCGAAGATCGTCATCCAGAAGTTCAAGAACAAGACCGGGTATAAGAAGCGCCAGGGTTTCCGCGCCGACCTGACCCGCGTCAAGATCACCGGAATCAAGTAGGGGCTGACATGGCACACAAAAAGGGCGCATCCTCGACCCGCAACGGTCGTGACTCGAACGCACAGTACCTCGGCGTCAAGCGCTTCGGCGGTCAAGTCGTCAAGGCCGGCGAGATCATCGTCCGTCAGCGCGGCACGCACTTCCACCCGGGCGTCAACGTCGGTCGCGGCGGCGACGACACCCTGTTCGCCCTGTCGGCGGGCGCGGTGCAGTTCGGCACCAAGGGCGGCCGCAAGGTCGTCAACATCGTCGAGGCAGCGGTCGCTGCCTAAGAGGTTCGGCGCCTAGGTCTTCGGCTCGTCTCGAGCCACCCGCGCGAGCGAGCTTCGGCTCGCTCGACGCATTTAAGGGCACAGCACGCGGTTCGAAAGGAGCTGACCATGGCGACATTCGTCGACCAGGTGACTCTCCACCTGCGCGCCGGTCACGGTGGCAACGGCTGCGTGTCGGTGAAGCGCGAGAAGTTCAAACCCCTCGCGGGCCCAGACGGCGGCAACGGCGGTCACGGCGGTGACATCATCCTGGTGGCGGATGCCGGGGTGACCACCCTGCTCGGCTACCACCGTGCACCGCACCGGTCCAGTGACAACGGCGGCCCCGGGATGGGCGACCACCGTTCCGGTTACGCGGGCGAAGCGCTCGTGCTCCCGGTACCGGTCGGCACAGTCGTCAGCTCCGAGGAGGGCGAAGTACTGATCGACTTCGATCAGCCCGGCCTGGAGTACGTGGTCGCACCCGGCGGTCAGGGCGGCCTCGGCAACGCGGCTCTTGCGAACACCAAGCGCAAGGCCCCCGGCTTCGCGCTGCTCGGCACCGACGGCTGGGAAGGCGACGTCCGACTCGAGCTGAAGACCGTCGCGGATGTCGCGCTCGTCGGGTATCCGAGCGCCGGCAAGTCCAGCCTGGTCGCCGCCATGAGCGCGGCGAAACCGAAGATCGCGGACTATCCGTTCACCACGCTGCATCCGAATCTCGGCGTCGTGGAATCGGGCGAGACCCGGTACACGATCGCCGACGTCCCCGGCCTCATCGAGGGCGCGAGCGAGGGCAAGGGCCTCGGGCTCGAGTTCCTGCGGCACGTCGAGAGATGCAGCGCCCTGCTGCACGTGCTCGACTGCGGGACGCTCGACCCCGGCCGTGACCCGATCAGCGATCTCGAGATCATCTTGCGGGAGTTGGCCGCCTATCCGGTGCCCGAGGGGCAGATCCCGCTGCTGGAGCGCCCGCAACTCATCGCGCTCAACAAGATCGACCTCGCCGACGGTCGCGAGCTCGCCGAGTTCGTGAGGCCCGCACTCGAGGAGCGCGGTTACCGGGTGTTCGAGATCTCCGCGGTGAGCCGCGAAGGGTTGCGTGAGCTGTCGTTCGCTCTCGCCGAACTTGTGGAGGCCGACCGGCTCGTCAAGGCGGCGATCCCCGTGCAGCAGCGGATCATCATCCGGCCGCGCGCTGTCAACGAGGTCGATTTCGTCGTCAAGCTCGAGGGGGGCACCGAGCCGCTCTACCGAATCATTGGCGCCAAGCCGGAGCGCTGGGTGCAGCAGACCGACTTCACCAACGAGGAGGCCGTCGGCTTCCTTGCCGACCGTCTCGCCAAGCTGGGCGTCGAGACGGAACTCTTCAAGGCCGGCGCCGTCCCGGGCTCGACGGTGATGATCGGCAAGGGCGCGGGGGTCGTCTTCGACTGGGAGCCCACCCTCACCTCCGCCGCCGAACTCATGACCAGCCCGCGCGGAACAGACTCGCGCTTCGACGACAACCGCAGGGCGACCCGCGGCCAGCGTCGCGAAGAGTACTTCGAGCGGATGGATGCCAAGGCCGCCGCGCGCGCCGAACTTGCCGCCGAGCGCGAGGCCGGCATCTGGAGTGAAGACGCCGGCACCTGGGAATCCGACGACCGTACCGGCGTCGTGAGCGGAGCCGACGGGTGAGCGAGGCCCCGGCTGCGCCCTCCGCGCTTCTGCGTGCCGAGGTCGTAGGTGCCAAGCGCATCGTCGTGAAGGTCGGCTCCTCGTCGATCAGCGGCGCGAACGTGGGCCAGATCACCCCGCTCGTGGATGCCATGGCGGCGACCCACGCGCGCGGGGTCGAGGTCATCCTGGTCTCGTCAGGTGCCATCGCAACCGGGATGCCCTACCTGCAGTTGGACTCGCGCCCCACCGACCTCGCCACCCAGCAGGCCGCCGCCGCGGTGGGCCAGAACGTGCTGATCTACCGCTACCAGGACAGTCTCGACCGCTTCAAGATCGTCGCAGGGCAGGTGCTGCTGACCGCGGGGGACCTCGAGAACCCGACCCATCGCAGCAACGCGCAACGCGCCATGGAGCGACTGCTCGGGCTGCGCATCCTGCCGATCGTGAACGAGAACGACACCGTCGCCACCCACGAGATCCGCTTCGGCGACAACGACCGGCTCGCGGCCCTGGTGAGCGAACTCATCGGTGCGGACCTGCTTGTCCTGCTCAGCGACGTGGATGCCCTCTACACGCGTCCGCCGCAGGAGCCGGGTGCTCGCCGCATCCCGCGAGTCCCCTTCGACGACGACCTCTCGGGAGTCGAACTCGGAGACATTGGCACGGCCGGAGTCGGGACCGGGGGAGCCGGCACCAAGATCGCCGCCGCCAAACTCGCGGCCGCGGCGGGAACGCCCGTGCTGCTCGCGTCGACCGGCAACGTGGCGGCTGCACTCTCGGGCGAGGTCACGGGCACCTGGTTCGAGGCGGCTGCGCGCGCGCGCTGAATCGCAGAGCGACGCTGCTTCTGCATTTCGGAAGAGGGTGACGCGCACGTCGTACCCGGGCCCCGAGCCGGTTGCCACTCCCCGGTGATCGTGTGCCGACGCCGGAAACTGTGTTCGTTCGCCAAAATCCGCCAGTCGGCCGCCTCATCCACTGGCGATTTTTGGCTACTCGACGCGCTCAGTGCGCTCAGTGCGCTCAGGCGAGCTCGGCGGAAGCCTCGCGCTCGACCTCACGCTGCGGTGACGGCACGAGCGGTGTTGCCAGCGCGGGCGCGACGGCGATCATCGCGAAAGCCGCCGGAAACCCAACAAGTCCGATCAGTGCACCCATCGCAGGCGCCACGATGGCCGAGGCGAAGAACTGCCCGGTGTTCTGCGTCCCGAGCGCGCGTCCCGACCAGTGCGGTCCGGCAAACTCCGCGACAGCGGTGAAGGCCAGACCATTGTCGGCGACGCTGACACAGCTGGCCAGGATGTAGCAGATCGCCGCCGCGACACCCCAGTCGAGAGCGCCGGCACCGGCGGTGAGAAGCAGCAGGCCGATCCCGACGATCGCAACCCATCGCAGGGGTCGAAGTCGGCTCCCGACCTTGTCGCTGAGGATGCCGACCCCGATGCGCCCGCCCGCGCCGAGGAACTGCGCGGCGGCGACGACGAGTCCGGCCGCCAGCGTCGACCAGCGGAAATCGGTCACGAACCACACCAGGCCGAACGTCGAAAGCGCGAACTGCGGGATCACGAGCAGGATCGAAG
>JALYHS010000438.1 GCA_030776385.1 Actinomycetota bacterium | reverse complement strand
GGATCATGGAGCCTCGCGATCCGTTGAAGCGGGGAGCGGTTTCGCCGTGGAAAGTCGACGGCTCCACGAAGGCGACAGCTTGCCGCGGTGGCGGACGAGACCGTGAACGACTCCGAGAAATCCCGCGACACCGTGTTTGAAACGATGAGGCCCGGCCGCGAGCCCGGTCACGAATGCCGTGAAGTTGAAGCGGAGAGCGGAGAGTGCCCAGCGGCGATCCGAGCGGAAGTAGCGGAGGGCGAGGTCCACGCCGTTTCGCGAGATGTAGTACTGCCGGAACGGTGCGTGATACTCATAGGTGCGCGGTCGCCCATCACGAAGCCGGGGCCGGCCGAAGAATGTAGCAGGCATCTCTGCTCCGAGCTCATGACGGATGTCCGTGCCGAGGCCCGCAGCGACGCCGTATCCGTGGCTCCACGCCCGCAGGCAGAACTCGGTGTCCACGGCGTCGATCACCAGCCGGGTGTCAAAGAATCCGCACTCGCGGAAGCACTGAGCACTGATCACCATTCCAGACTGAATCGCGTACCGCATGAGCCCGACACCCGCAATGAACTCGTGCGGCAATACCGGCGCGCCGTTGATGCTGCCCGCCGCCACGATGCCGATGTTCACCGACCCGGCCTCTGCCTGGGAAAACACCGACAGGCAGCTCGCGACGTAGCCGGCGGGCAGGTCGGTGTCCTGATCGACGGTGAGGACGAAGTCCGCGCCCGCCGCCAGAGCAGCCTCCGCGCCGGTATTGAGCGCTGCAGCAATCCCGAGATTCGTGGGATGACGCAAGATCGTGAGACCACCCTGGCGAAGCCCGTCGACGATCAGACGAGCTTCCCCGTTCGTCCCGTCGTCGACGACCCAGAGACTGTCCACCTGGCCGAGCAGTGACGACAACCTGTCGCGCGCGGTCTGATCCGGAAAGAAGACCGGCACCACCGCCGCGACATGGGGCACGTTGACCTTCGAACTTTCAGCTCCGGGGTCCGCTGACTCGGGCTTTGGTCGGACCAGTTAAGCTAGTTTAGCGAGGCCATCAGAGAGGAACGACCGCCATGACAGAAGGGTGGACCTCCTCCCAGGAGTCGCCGGATTCGAAGGCCTCACATGACTACGAACGTCAACTCGGACTGGTCGACCGGGTGCTCGGGCTCGAGGCGCAAGTCGCTGAACTCTCCGTCGACTTCGACCTGACCCCGAGCGAGAAATTGCGCGTCGAGCAACAGCTTGATCAGATGCGGCGGTCTCTGGGCTGGCGAGTGGGGCGGGTCATCACCGCGCCTGTGACCCTGGCTAGGCGTCGGTATCAGCGTGGGCGGTGACGGCGGAGGCTCGCGGATCGAGGCGCACGGCGGATACTCGCTCTGGATCGAGGTGGGGGCCGAACTGCGAAACAGGGCGGTCGAACGGTTCGTCGAGATCGCTACGCGGTTCGATGCGGATCTGGTGTACGCGGACGGGAAACAGTCGATCCATGGACGCAGTCGCGCGATCATGCGCCCCGACTTCTCGCCACTGCGGCTTCTTGAGCAGGACTACCTCGGCGACGCGATCCTCGTTCGGTCGAGCCTCCTGGTCGGACATTCCGGCACTCTTTCCCGCAATGACCTGCTGGAAATCGTGTGGCGGCTTGATCCCGCATCCGTGGTTCATATCCCGGAGTTCCTGACCAGGCGGGCCGGCCCTCCCCCGCTCGCCGACCCCGACACGCGGCGTGCCAAGCTCAGAGAGTTGCTCGATGAGGTCGGCATCGCTGCCGAGGTCAGAGCGGAAGGGGCGATACTCCGGGTCATCCCCACCTTCGATGACGTGCCGCTGGTGTCGATCATCATCCCGACCCGCGGGTCGTCTGCGGTGATCGGGGAAACCCAACGAATTCTCGTCGTCGAGGCAGTCCGCGGCATCATTGCCCTGTCGACGTACCCGTCGTTCGAGATCGTCGTTGTCGCCGACGACGAGACTCCGCAGTCCGTCATCGACGAACTCGTCGAGATCGGAGGCGGGCTATTGACCTTGGTCCGATGGTCGAGGCGTTTTAACTTCTCGGGGAAGATCAATCGCGGTGCAGCACATGCCCGCGGAGATTTCCTTCTGTTCCTGAACGATGACATCGACGTGGTCAGCCCAGACTGGATCGAGAGCATGGTCGGCCTCTGCCGACTTCCCGGTGTCGGGATGGTCGGAGCGAACCTGGTGTTCGAGAATGGTTGTGTGCAGCACGGCGGCCACTTCTACCAGGCCCGCGGGGCCGGACACATCGCCTTCGGCTGGCATCCGGATCAGGACGACGCCGTCGGTTCACTGCATGTCGATCGCGAGGTATCCGGGGTTACTGCCGCCTGCGCCATCGTCTCGCGAGAGAACTTCGACCGAGTGGGAGGTTTTTCGAACAGCTTCCCGGGCAACTACAACGACGTCGATTTCAGCTTGAAAATCCGCTCCATCGGCGCCCGGATCGTCTGGACGCCCTGGGCCCGGCTCCATCACTACGAGTCCCAAACGCGCGACTCAGCAACCGCGGTCGCTGAGCAGACACAGTTGCAAGCACGTTGGGGAACACGCATCGAAGTCGATGGGTATTGGTCCGAGTCCATCTCTCCGATCACCCGCCCATCGGGAAGCCACTGATCTTTCTGGCACTCTTTTTGTGAGTTGCCCCATCGCCGTCTTTCGCAGGCGCCCCTCGGTAGGCTGAACACCGTGACTGCCGACGCCGCCTCCACCCCCTCCGCCCCGGCGAAGCTCGAGCCGAAGCTCAACGCGAAGCCCGACCTGTACACGACGGCCGGGAAGCTCGCGGACCTGAAGGCCCGCTACCACGAGGCGGTGACCGCGAGCGGCGAGGCGGCGATCGAGAAGCAGCACTCCAAGGGCAAGAAGACCGCACGCGAGCGCATCGAACAGCTGCTCGATCAGGGGTCGTTCGTCGAGCTGGACGAGTTCGTTCGGCATCGCACGCACGCCTTCGGCATGGAGAACAAGCGTCCGTACGGCGACGCGGTCGTCACCGGAACGGGCACGATACTCGGGCGTCAGGTCGCCGTCTACTCGCAGGACTTCACGATCTTCGGCGGCTCGCTCGGCGAGGTGGCGGGCGAGAAGATCATCAAGGTGATGGAGCTGGCGCTGAAGACCGGAGTGCCGATCATCGGGATGCTGGACTCGGGTGGCGCGCGCATCCAGGAGGGTGTCGTCGCGCTCGGCAAGTACGGCGAGATCTTCCGGCTGAACACCCGGTCCTCGGGGGTGATCCCGCAGATCTCGATCATCATGGGCCCGGCCGCCGGCGGGGCGGTCTACGGCCCGGCACTCACCGACTTCGTGATCATGGTCGACAAGACCAGCCAGATGTTCGTCACCGGCCCCGACGTGATCAAGACTGTCACCGGCGAGGACGTCGGCATGGAGGAACTCGGTGGCGCGCTCACCCACAACACGGTCAGCGGGGTGGCTCACTACCTCGCCAGCGACGAGGATGACGCCCTCGACTACGCTCGTGGCCTCGTCAGCTTCCTTCCCGACAACAACCTCGCGGGCCTCCCGGTCTACGAGAGCGAGGTGGAGCTGGAGATCACCGACGAGGACCGCAAGCTCAACACCCTCATCCCGGACTCCCCCAATCAGCCGTACGACATGCACACCGTGATCGAACACGTCGTCGACAACGCCGACTTCCTCGAGGTTCAGCCGCTCTACGCCCCCAACATCCTGATCGGGTTCGGTCGCGTCGAGGGTCGCTCGGTCGGCATCATCGCCAACCAGCCGAACGCGATGGCCGGCACGCTCAACATCGAGGCCGGCGAGAAGGCGGCGCGGTTCGTGCGATTCTGCGACGCATTCTCGGTGCCGATCGTCACGCTGGTCGACGTCCCCGGTTACCTGCCGGGCACGGATCAGGAGTGGACCGGAGTGATCCGCCGCGGCGCGAAACTCCTGTACGCGTACGCGGAGGCGACAGTCCCGCTCGTCACCGTCATCACGCGCAAGGCGTACGGCGGCGCGTACATCGTCATGGGCTCCAAACAGCTCGGTGCAGATATCAACTACGCCTGGCCGACGGCCGAGATCGCGGTCATGGGCGGCCAGGGCGCCGTGAACATCCTGTACCGCGGCGAGATCAAGGCCGCCGAGGCGGCGGGCGAGGATGTCGCGGCCGTCCGCACCAAGCTGGCCAACGAGTACACATACAACGTCGCCAGCCCGTTCCTCGCGGCGGAGCGCGGCGAGCTCGACGGCGTGATCGAGCCGGCCGCGACGAGAATCGCCATCATCAAGGCACTGAGGGCCTTGCGGACCAAGCGTGCGAGCCTGCCTCCGAAGAAGCACGGGAACATTCCGCTCTGATGGCCGACGACGACACGCTCTACGACATCCGGATCGCGGGAGGTACCCCTTCCGACGAGGAGATCGCCGCCGTCACTGCGGTGCTCAGTGCGGCACTCGAGGAACTGGCGGGAGATCACCGCCGCCGGCAGCGGCTCACGCCCAGCGCCTGGGAGCGCAGTCAACGCTCGGTTCGTACCCCGTTGTCCCCCGGTACCTGGATGACCTACGGGTCCTGATCGGTCCCCGCGAGGCAGTGCAACCCGGGTGACACTGCGAAATCACGCGCGGGAAGTGCGGAATCAGTCGCAAATGGACCTGGATACTGCTGATCCGCCCATGAATCGACCGAAGGCGCCCCGGCCGGCATTGTCCCCCGTTCGAGGGACGAGCTGGCCCGCGAGAGACGAAACGGAAATTGTTGCCCGTGTCCTCCGAAAGTCCGACTGTGCACCTCGCGGAAATCGGGCAAAGTAGTGGACTAACAGGTGCATCTCTTTCTGAGATTCACCGCCATTCATCGGCTGACTAGGGTAAGCGAGTCGATGAAGTGGGGGCGAGTCAGGGC
>JALYHS010000437.1 GCA_030776385.1 Actinomycetota bacterium | reverse complement strand
CTGTACCCGTGCCCGGCAGTGGCTGAGAAACTCGATTCCTCCGCCGGGCCCTCGGCGGAGGTTCAAGAATCATGAGCCCCCCGTATTTTAGCGTCATCGTCCCGGTTTTCAACGGTGCCGTGTGGCTTCGACGGGCACTGGATTCCGTCAGGTTGCAAAGCGACCCTGATTGGGAGTTGATTATCGTGGACGATAACTCCAGCGACTCCTCGCGCCAGGTGGCGGCGTCATTTTGCGAAATCGAGCCTAGGGCTCGTCTCATCCAGCTCCACGCCAACAGTGGCGGACCGGCGCACCCTCGAAACATCGGGGTTGCGGCAGCTCTCGGCGACGTCATCTGTCTTTTAGACCAAGACGATGAATGGCTCACGTCCAAGCTCGCCCTTCAACGCGCCAAATTCCGTGAAGGCGCATTCGGATTGGTCTATGGCGATGCCCTCGTCGTTGAGCCGGACCAACCGAACAGGCTGTACAGCGAACTTTGGGGGCCTCAGCTCGAGAACTTCGTTCTACCCGGACTGATCGAGCGGTGCTTCGTGCCCGCCATGACAGTCGCCGTCCCGAGGTGCCTGATGAACACGTTGGGACCATTTCGCCAGGAATTCGCCGGTGTCGACGACTACGACTACTGGCTTCGCATCGCGCTGTCTGGGTACCCGTACGGTCTCGTCAGCGAGCCGCTGGCCGTGTGGCACCTACATAGCGAAAATCTCTCCCACAGCCGTGTTCAACAGTCTGGCCGACTCCTCAGAAGCCTCCAATCACTCGCGGCAGAAGAAACGTCTGCTGTAGTCTCAATGCGTCTTCGGATGCGCGTGGCGGAGCTACGTCGCGACGAGTTGGAACGTGTCTTAGTGGCGGGGAGGTCATCGCGCAGTCCGCTCGCCCTTGTTCGCGCCCTGACGTACGTGAGATCGACATCAGACCTGTTTCGAGTCGTCCGACGTCTTGCCGGCCTCCTCCAAGAGACGGTAAATCCAGCGCACGTCAGGTCTTGAACAGGATGCAAGGCGCCGATACCCTGACGTCGTCCGCCAGTGAGGATCAGTAGCGATGGGCTCGTACGCGTACATCGACGTTGCTCGTGCAGAAATGATCCCATTTATTCCCGAGTCGGCGACTACTGTGCTGGACGTTGGGTGTGGCCGAGGGGGGTTCGGCCAAGCGTTGCGGCGCCAACGTCCAGAATTGCACGTCACTGGCATCGAGTCAGATGTCGACATCGCTCACACGGCAGCGTCTCGGTACCATCATGTTATCTGTGGAGAATTCCCGGCAGTTGTCCCGGCCACAGCCTTCTTCGATTGCATTGTGTTCAATGATGTGCTGGAACACATGGTCGATCCCTGGGCGGCACTCACCGCGGCCGGCGAAAGGTTGTCGGAAGACGGAGTTGTTGTCGTCTCCCTCCCGAATCTTCGCTACTGGCGGGTACTCAAGCCCCTGATCAGGAATGGGGAATTCACATATCGCGCTGACGGAGTCATGGACCGGACTCATTTGCGTTTTTTCACCCGGAGGTCTGCCGTGAGCATGCTCGCCGACTCTGGCTTTGAGACAGTAACCTGGGAGCCTATCAATCAACTAGGGTTCGAAGAATTGACTCCCCGCGAGAGGCTCCTTTTTCGAGTTATTTCCTGGATGCGGCGTCCCCTGGTCGACGACCTACGAGCGCAGCAATACGCCTTTCTTGCCAGACCCACCGCGGGGCCGACCGACACGAAGCGGTCCGTCCTCGGCCGACCATGAGAGTCGCGATCGCCTCACGCGAATTTCCGCCTGAAACTCGTTGGGGAGGCATCGGCACCTACACTCACGCGCTAGCTCACGCCCTGGCTGCCGAGGGGGTCGATGTCACCGTCATCGCTTGCGGCGATGAGACGCCAGCGAGCGTGCGGCAAGACGGTTCTGTCGCGGTCCACCGGTTCGAACTCGTACCCAGGGGCCTTTGGTTAAAGGCGCTAAGACGCTTCCTCCCGCTCACGGAGGAGCGCGTGCGGGCGGCGCTTTCGGTGCGGTCCGCGCTACGGAGCCTCGCTCCCCACGACCTCATCGAAGCGCCGGACTGGATGGGAGAAAGCCTGTTTCTTGGCGGGCTCGGGGCTCCCGTGGTCGTACACCTTCACGGGTCCCTTGGGGTCATTGCCACAAATCGAGGTTGGAAGTTGAAGCGGGACCTGCGCGTGGCCTCCTGGCTCGAGTGGTACGCCACGAGGCACGCGACACTCATCACCACACCCGCCACTCTCGCGACGCAGCCGCCACGCGGGATGCGACGCCTCGATCGTCGCCGGCTTCGCGTCGCGGCCATGCCTCTCGACGCAGACCTCACCCGGGGTTGGACCCCGAAAGCTCCGACGACACCCCTGGTAGCCATGGTGGGCCGGCTAGATCGCCTGAAGGCTCCCGAGACACTACTTGAAGCCCTTGGGCAACTCGTACATGAGGTTCCGGACCTTCAGGTGATGTTCATCGGGCGATCAGATCCACAGAGTCCTTCGGGCGGCGACTACGGTCAGTGGCTCATGCAGCGAGCAGCCAGCTTGGGAGTGCACGTGACGATCCGGGGGCATGCGGCGCGGCCCGAGATACTAGAGATTTACCGACGGGCCCGAGTCGTTGTCGTACCAAGCAGATACGAATCGTTCTCACTCGTCGCCTGCGAAGCCATGGCTTCGGGCACTGTCGCCGTCGTCACCGAAAAGTGTGGAATCTCGGAGTTGCTCGCTGAGCACGACAGCCGCTGCATCGTCCCCCCAAACGACGCCAGCTCCCTTGCAGTTGCTCTCCGAGACCTGCTGCTTGACGAGGGTGATGCTGCGCGTCGTGGACTTGCGGCACGCGAATTCATTCTTTCCCGTTGCTCCGCACCCAAAGCTGCGCATGATCGGTTGAATGTGTATCGACACGCGCTGGGTGACGACGCCACGTGACGACGCGAAAGATATTGGCGCTGAGGACGTCCCTGTGGCACGTGCCGTGACTCGACCGCGGGTCAGCATCGTTATGCCGGTGCACAACGAGGAACGCTACATTCGCGGTGCCGTCGAG
>JALYHS010000436.1 GCA_030776385.1 Actinomycetota bacterium | reverse complement strand
CGATCGACCACGGCGAGGGACTGCCGATCGACGTGTACGTCGACAGCGATGCCGACGCCGTAGCGATCGCCGTGCGTGATTACGGGATCGGCATGACGACCGTCGACATGGCCCGGGTGTTCGACCGGTTCTGGAGGGCCGACCCGTCACGGCAGCGCACCACCGGTGGGACAGGGCTCGGGCTCGCGATCTCGCTCGAGGACGCGGCCGTGCACGGCGGCCTGCTCGACGTGTGGTCGGAGCCGAGTCTCGGCAGCTGCTTCCGTCTCACGCTGCCTCGGGTGTTCGGAGCGACGGTGATGGGCTCGCCCATCCGGATGCCGCCCGATCCGGAGGCCGACGGGGACGGCGAGCGATGAGCGCCGCCCGCCGTCGCACACTCCGCCCCCGAGCCGTGGCAGGGGTCGCCGCCCTGCTGGGGCTGGCCCTCCTCCTGGCCGGCTGCGCCAACATCCCGACCGGGGGGGACGTCTCGCGGCTGACCGTGGACGGGGGCACAGGTGACGCTGCTCTGGTCTCGCTTCCGGACGGGCCGGCGAAGGGGGCGGATCAGCAGCAGATCCTCGACGGCTTCATCAAAGCCGGCCGTGGCCCGCAAACCAACTACCAGGTGGCCCGCCAGTTCCTCACCGACGACTTCAGTACGAAATGGAACCCGAACGCCGGAGTGCTCATCAGTTCGACGCCGATCGTGTCGGCACCGCTCACCGAGAACACCCTCCAGATCTCGATCTCGGTGGCCGCCGAGGTCGACGCGACGGGCCGCTACACCGACTACGCCGCGCCCCAACTCAAGCCCTTGCAGTTCACCTTCGCGAAGAACAAGGCGGGGGAGTGGCGGATCGCGACCGCGCCGGACGGCACGGTGCTGACCCCGAACCGCTTCGCGTCGATCTTCCACGCCTATTCGCTGTACTTCTTCGACCCCAGCTACCAGTACCTGGTCCCGGACCAGCGCTGGTTCGCCGACACCCGCTCGATCCCCACACTGATCGTCAAGGGGTTGCTCGAGGGACCATCCGACTGGCTCGCGGGCGGGGTGCTGCTCTCGGCGTTCCCGAGCGGGACCGAGGTCACCCCTGGCAGCCCCACGATCGAGTCCGGGCGGGCAATGGTCGACCTGAGTTCGCAAGTGTCCGGTGAGAGTACGACGAGCCAGCGACGGATGGTGCAGCAGCTCACGCAGAGCCTTTCCGCGCTCGGCACGGTCCGCAGCGCGGCGATCAGCGTCGGAGGATTCCCGATCACCGTCCCGGACGGGCCGGCTCCCGATATCCGCCAGGACGTGCTCCCTGATCCAGTCGGATTCGAGAAGGGCGTGTTCGGCACCCTCATCGACGGGACCGTTCGCGCCGCAGCGGGGGTGGGGCCCACCATCGACAGGCTCGCGCCAACCGGGGCTGCCGTCGCGCGCAATGGGACGGATGTCGCGGTCCTCAGTGCGGCGGGCGTCTCCGTGGTCCGCGGGACCGCCGCGGCCGTGCCGCTCGATCGGCGTGCTGGTCTGGCCGTCCCCTCCTCGGATCCCGAGGGCTTCGTCTGGAGCGTTCCCACCGCGCAGCCGGGAGCGATCCTCGCATACGACACCCAGGGGAAGCCGCATCCGGTCGCCTTCAGTTACGACGGCACCGTGGTCTCGATGGATGTCTCGCGGGACGGCACGCGCGTGCTGATCGCCCTCGCTACCGCGTCGGGGCCGAAGCTGCTGCTCGCCGGCGTGATCCGCGACAAGGATCTGGTGCCGACCGGACTCGGGCCACCGGTGTATCCGGCGATCGGATCCGGCACCCTGATCGACGCCTCCTGGGTCGACAACAACAGCATCGTGGTGCTCTCGCAGCAGGGCACCGCCTCCGCGGTGACCAGCTACGACATCGGCGGCAGCACGCAGTCTCTCGGTTCAGTGGACAACGGGATCGAGGTGGTCGGCGGGAACGCGACGGCCGGCATCCGCGTGCTCGACTCCTCGGGAACCGTGTTCAGCCCCAGCGGCAGTTTCGGCTGGCAGGACACCGGATTGCGCGCCTCCTTCCTGGCGTCGCAGCAGTAGCGGCTTTCCACAGATTCGAGTTCGAAGAACTTGCGCGCCGCCCCAGGCGTCACGGTGGGGCTCGTGAAGATCCCGCTCCGCGACGCCGTCCTCGACGGCATCGCTCTCCTGCTCCCTGTCGAATGTGCCGGTTGCGGCGCGCCAGATCGAGGGGTCTGCGCCACCTGCCGCCCCGCCCTCGCTCCGGATCCGACCTCCCGGCTGCTCGCCGACCGCACCCCGGTGTTCTCGGGGCTCGACTACGAGGGGGTCGCGCGGCGGGTGCTCCTCGCGTACAAGGAACAGGGCCGCACCGGGCTGTCCCGGCACCTCGCCCCGGCGCTCGCGGCCGCGGTCTCCGAGGCCGTCAGCGTCCACGGGCTGCGGGGGCTCGAGATCGTCAGCGTGCCGGGGACGCGGCGTTCCCGGCGGCGACGAGGCTTCGATCCGGTCGCCGCTCTCGTGGCGCGCGCTGGCC
>JALYHS010000435.1 GCA_030776385.1 Actinomycetota bacterium | reverse complement strand
ATGAAGCCGAACGCCTCGACGAGCACCTCGCGGCCCCCAGCCCGGCGCGGCCACTGTCGGGTGATCGACAGGTCGCCGTGATTGTCGGCGCCGATGTCAACGACCACCAACGCCGGCACGCGATCCGGCGCGCGAGCGGCCAGCGAGTATGCGATCACGCCTCCGAGAGAGTGCCCGAGCACGGCCGCTCGTTCGACGCCGAGATGGTCGAGCAGTGCGAGCGCGTCACCCACGTAGTCCTCGACACGGTAGCTTGTCGCGTGGTCGCTCTCTCCGTGTCCGCGTTGGTCGAGCGCGATCACCCGATACGGAAGATCGTCGGGAATCGCACCCTGCTCGATGAAGCGGGCCTCGTTGAGGTGGCCGTGGAGGGCGAGCAGCACGGGGGCACCGTCCGGACCGGGCTGTGCGGTGTCCAAGTAGGAGAGCCGGAGCCCGTCATGCTCGAAGTATCCGCGTCGGGTCTCGCGGGTCACGATGCCGGGATTTCGCCGTAGTCCACCGGCCAGGGCCGGGCCGCGACACCGACGGTGTTCCAGGCGTTGATGGTCACGATGAGGGAGAGGAGCGCGGCGAGCTCGTCATCCGTGAACTCCGCGTGCACCGCGGCGAAGGCGTCGTTCGGCACGTGGGTTGCGGCGGCGAGGGTCACCGATTCGGTGAAGGCGAGGGCCGCGCGTTCGCGCGCCGTGAAAGCCGCGCTCTCCTGCCAGACGGCGACGGCGGCGAGCCGTCGGACGCTCTCGCCGCCGGTGAGAGCATCCGCCGTGTGCATGTCGACGCAGTACGCGCAGCCGTTGAGTTGCGAGGCCCGGATGCGCACGAGTTCGCGCAGGGGCCGCTCGAACCCGGCGGAGTCGAGCACGCGGGTGGTCGCGGCATCCAGCGATGCCAAGGCGCGCGAGAACGGCGCGGCGAGGGTATCGATGTCGAGGCGAACGGGGATCGTGACGGGCTGATTGTCGAGAGTGGATGTCATGAGAGCACCTTTCCTGCGTCCAGTCTTCTTGTATGTGGATCAGAACTCCAGCATCTATCTCTTCTGTTCTCTAGCATCTTTGCTTATGGAACTCCACCAGCTGCGCTACCTGACCGCGGTCGTCGACGAGGGCTCGTTCACGGCCGCTGGGAGGCGCGAGAAGGTCAGTCAATCGGGCGTGAGCGCGCAGATCCGTCTGCTCGAGCGCGAGCTCGGCGGCGAGCTGCTCGATCGCTCAGGACGCGGGGTGACGGTGACCGACCTGGGTGCAGCGGTGCTGCCGCATGCCCGCGCGGCCCTGCAGGCGATCGCCGAGCTGAGTGGCGCCGTCGACGAGGTCTCCGGCCTGCTTCGGGGAAGCGTGGCGTTCGGCATGGTGACCGGCTGCGATCTTCCCGGGTTCATGGATGCCCTCGCCGACGTGCACCTGGCACATCCCCACCTGCTGGTGACACTGGTCGAAGGCCCGTCGGATGTTCTGCGGCGATCCGTGCTGAGCGGCGACCTCGACCTGGCACTCGTTGCCTGGTCGGGCGAGATCGAGGCCGGGCTCGGTTCGGCGATCGTTGTCGACGAGGAGACCGAGCTGGCCGTGCCGGCCGGGCACCCGTTCGCCGAACTGGATGACATCGACCTGGAGTCCCTCGTCGACGAGACGGTCATCTGTCTCTCGCCGGGCACGGGTGTGCGGTCAGCCTTCGACGGCCTGATCGCGGAGCGCCGGAGTTCCGTGCGCGTCGGGCTCGAGGCCAGCTCCCCCGACACGGTCGCGGGACTGGCCGCCCGGGGACTCGGCGTTGCGGTGCTCAGTTCGTCGATGGTGGCAGCTCATCCTGGGCTGCATCCGGTGCGTGTTCGTGGTGCGCAGCCGCGCTCGCGACTCGGGCTGGTGTGGCGATCGCTCGCGCCATCGAGCGCGGCCGGCCGGGCGCTGCTGGCGGCGATGACGCGTGAGCTCGTGAGCGACTGAGCCCGTGAGCGCGTGATCGACAGCCCGTCAACGCCGCGTCAGAGCACCGCCGGATCGAGGTCGAGCGTCAGCCGGTCGCCGCGCGCGATGATGTCGAGCAGCGCCGGCACGATCGGCAGCTCCTGGCCGAAGAAGTAGGCGGATGCGGCCCGCTTACCGTCGTAGAAGGCGCCCGTCTTGCCG
>JALYHS010000434.1 GCA_030776385.1 Actinomycetota bacterium | reverse complement strand
CCAAGATCGTGCTCGCCGAGCACGGCCACTCGATCGATACGCTCGAAGCAGGTGCGGATGCCACGGCGCGCCTTGCCGTCGATCCCGCGGTCGACGGCAAGACGGGCCGTTTCTACGACCGGCAGCTGGAAGCTGAGCCGCACGAACAGGCGCACGATCCGGTGGCGCGGAGAGAACTCTGGCTGCGCAGTCTCGAGCTGACGCGCATCCCGGACCCCTTCGCGTAGCCTGGACCGAGCCACGCCACCCCGACCCCCGCCGCTGGAGGACCGTCATGACCCATCGTCGACGTCGAGTACTACTGAAGCTCTCGGGCGAAGCCTTCGGCGGCGGAGCCCTCGGGCTCGCCCCCGATATCGTCAGCGGCATCGCCCGGGAGATCGCGGCGGCGGCTCCGAAGGATGCGAACGATCCCGAGGGCGTCGAGATCGCGGTCGTCGTCGGCGGCGGCAACTTCTTTCGAGGTGCCGAGTTGAGCCAGCGTGGCATGGAGCGCGGTCGTGCCGATTACATGGGCATGCTCGGTACCGTGATGAACGCGCTCGCCCTGCAGGACTTCCTCGAGCAGGCGGGGGCTCAGGTGCGCGTGCAGTCGGCGATCGCGATGACCCAGATCGCCGAGCCGTACATCCCGCTGCGGGCGGAGCGCCACCTCGAGAAGGGCCGCATCGTGATCTTCGGAGCCGGCGCCGGTCTCCCGTACTTCTCGACAGACACCGTCAGCGCTCAGCGCGCCCTCGAGATCGGGGCGGATGCCGTGCTGGTCGCCAAGAACGGCGTCGACGGCGTGTACACGGCCGACCCTAAGACCGACCCGAAGGCCCGAAAGCTCGAGACCCTCAGCTACCAGGACGCGCTCGTGCAGGGTCTCAAGGTGGTCGACTCGACCGCCTTCAGCCTCAGCATGGACAACAAGATGCCGATGGTCGTCTTCGGCATGGAGCCGGCGGGCAACATCACGAAAGCGCTCCGCGGGGAGAAGATCGGCACCCTGGTGACGGCGTGAGCGACGATGCAGGAGGCCGAGCGCCGCTGAGTCTGGCGCCTCGCCCCCGACCGCTATGGGACACCGTCTTGACCGCGGTTCTGCTGGCGGCGGCGGGTCTCGTGACGGCGTACGCCCTCGTGTTGTCGTTCGGGGGCGAGATGCAGCTCGGCTTGTGCCAGAATCCGTGCCCGTACGCGGCCGCCCTTGCGGGACCGTTCTCCGCTCCTGCGATCATCTCCACGGTGTGGCTGATCGGCACCATCGTCTCCATCGTCGTTCTCGTGCTGCCGCCCCGCGCCTGGTGGATCGCTGCACTGACGTTGGTGCTCGTCAGCGCCGGCACGGGCACGCTCTGGGTGCTCACTTCGCGCGCCACGTTCGGCCTGAACTGACTGGGCATCCAACAGCTATGCGCGACGATTTGGATGACCGCTACGGCTCCGACGTGTTGGCCTCGGCGCGCGCGGCGGCTGCTGCCCGCGTCGTCCCGACGATGGATGCCGTGGCTGGCCTGGTGGTGGAGCTGATCGAACCCGAGTTCGTCGGCGCCGTCATCCGCGTTGAGAAGGGAACTGTCGAGCTCGAGGATCGCCGCGGCAGGCGCCGCATCTTCCCACTCGGCCCGGGGTTCCTGGTCGACGGGATGCCGGTGGTGCTGCGGATTCCGACGGCCGCCGCGCCGGGTCCGGGCCAACTGCGCACGGCATCCGGCTCGGTCGCTCCGAGTTCGACGCGGGCGCGGGTCGCTCGGGCGAGCCGTATCTTCGTGGAGGGCCGACACGACGCGGAGCTGGTCGAGAAGGTCTGGGGCGCCGACCTCCGGGTCGAAGGCGTCGTCGTCGAGTACCTGGAGGGCATCGATCACCTGGTGGAGGTGATCCGCGAGGTCCAGCCCGGTCCCGAGCGGCGAATCGGAGTGCTCGTCGACCACCTGGTTCCTGGTTCGAAGGAAAGCCGGATCGCCGCCCAGGCGAGCGGTCCGCACGTGCTTGTCGTCGGGCATCCATTCGTCGACGTCTGGCAGGCCGTGAAGCCGGCGCGGCTCGGGCTGGATTCGTGGCCGGTCATCCCGCGGAGCATTGAGTGGAAGCACGGCATCTGCGCGGCACTCGGCTGGCCGCACGACGATCAGGCGGATATCGCGGCGGCCTGGCAGCGCATCCTCGCCACCGTGCGCGACTTCCGGGACCTCGAGCCTGCCGTGCTTGGCCGCGTCGAGGAACTGATCGACTTCACGACCAGTTGACCCTCGTTACACTCAGATGACCCCGTTTTCGAAGGAGTGCAACCGTGATCAGTGACGTTCTCGCCGAGGCGACGGACAAGATGAATCGTGCCGTCGAGGTCGCCAAAGACGACTTCGCGACGGTGCGAACCGGTCGCGCGAACCCGGCGCTGTTCCTCAAGATCCTGGTCGAGTACTACGGCACCCCCACGCCGCTCGCGCAGCTGGCCAGCCTGCAGAACCCGGAAGCACGCACGCTGATCGTCACCCCATACGACAAGACTGCCCTCAAGGAGATCGAGAAGGCCATCGTGTCCTTTCCGAATCTCGGTGCGACGCCGACGAACGACGGCAACATCATCCGCGTCACGATGCCGGAGCTTACGGAGGAGCGTCGCAAGGAGTACGTCAAGATCGTTCGAACCAAGGGCGAGGATGCCAAGGTCGCGATCCGCAATGTGCGCCGCAGGGCCAAGGACGATCTCGACGCCCTCAGCAAGGAGGTCGGCGAGGATGACATCTCGCGGGCCGAGAAGGAGCTCGACGCGCTCACGAAGGCCCACGTCGACGGGATCGACGAGGCGCTGAAGCGCAAAGAAGCCGAACTGCTCGAGATCTGATGGGCGGGATCTGATGGCGGAGCCCGAGGTGCCGCACAAGCACCCGACGCCTCGCGAGGATTTCGAGGCGCGGGCGGCAGCCACCCGTCACGAGATCGAGACCAGGGCCCAGGAGGCCAGGGCCCAGTTCGACGCGACGCAGGAGAAGATCCGCGCGCGCACAGGGCGCAACCTGCTGGCCGCGATCGCTATCGGCGTGGTCCTGGGCGCGATGTTCGTCGCCAGCGTGATCTTCAAGTGGCCATTCATCATCTTCGGCGCCGGCCTGATCGGATTCGCGGTCTTCGAGCTCGCAACCGCCCTGCGCCAGGCGGGCCGCGACATCCCGCGCGTCGCCTCGACCGTCGTCGCGGTCGCCGTCGTCCCGACCGCGTTCTTCTTCCACGTGCAGGGTCTGTGGCTCGGAACCCTCGGCGCGGTGCTTGTCGTGACGCTGTGGCGCCTCGCCGAGCTGCTGTTCCGCCCGAGTCACCGCACCGGAGCCAAGGAGGTGTTCCTGGATCTCGGGGCCGGCGCCCTCATCCAGGTGTACGTCACCTTCATGGCCGGGTTCTATCTCGTGCTGACCGGCTCGAACGGTGGCGAGTGGTGGACGCTCTCCTCCATCGTCATCGTGGTGATCACCGACATCGGCGCGTACGCGACCGGGTTGCGTTTCGGCCGCCACAAGCTCGCTCCCAACATCAGCCCCGGCAAGACCTGGGAGGGATTCGCCGGCTCGATCGTCTTCGCGATCGTCACCGGAATCCTTCTCGCGGTCCTGATGCTGCACCAGCAGTGGTGGCTCGGCGTCGTCATGGGCGTGCTGCTGGCGCTCGTCGGAACGGCGGGCGATCTCATGGAGTCGCTGATCAAGCGCGACATCGGCGTCAAGGACATCTCGACCTGGCTCCCCGGCCATGGTGGCTTCCTCGACCGGCTCGACTCGATCCTGCCCTCCGCCGCCGTGGCCTACGCGATATTCCTGATCGTGGGTGCCGCGAGCTAGCCTTGCAGCCCACTCGGGTACCATGGCGCTCGTGAGTTCGACTTTCCCCCACGCGCGCAAGTCGCGTCTCGGTTACGACCCCGACGAGGTCGAAGAGTTCCTCGAAGACGCTCGACGGGCGTACACGACTCAGCCGGGTGGCGCGACACTCGTGACAGCCGACACCATCCGTGACACCGGCTTCACTATGCGCAAGGGGGGATACTCGCCGACCCACGTGGATGCCGCCCTCGAACGTCTCGAAGACGCCTTCGCGACCCGCGAGCGAGAGCGCGCCTTCTCCGAGGCCGGTGACCAGGCCTGGTATGCGCAGGCGCGCGGCCGCGCTCAGGCGATTCTCGACCGCATCGTGCGACCGCGTGGCAAGCGGTTCAAGCGCGGATCCCTGCTCTCGCTCGGGTACTCGATCCGTGAGGTCGACGCGCTGACCGACCGTGTCGCCCAGTACTTCCAGAGCGGCAAGCCGCTCAGCATCGAGGAGGTCCGCACCGCGGCCTTCCACTCGCAGCGCGGCGGCTACAACGAGTCGCAGGTCGACGTGCTCCTTGACGCTGTGACGCGCGTCATGCTGGCGGTCCGCTAGGACCGATCAACGCCTTTTCGGGGCGTGATCGGACCCGTTGGGTACACTGAGGACACTGTGAGCGGCTATCGGCGTCGGGGAACGCACCATCGGACGACGCCCGAGGTGGCAATAGTGGCAATCACGGAGCGGCACGTCCGCACTCCGCGCTCCCTGTCGATCTTCGCGGTGCTGGCCTGCATGGCTCTCGCGCTCGTCCCGCTCGCGACTCCGCCGGCTCCGAGTTCGGCCGCGGCGCTCGCCGCCTCGTTCCGCGGTGAGACCCAGTCGTTCGCCGTCGGCGCGGATGCGACATCCGCTGTCAGTCGAGACGGGTACGGCGTCACCAAGCTCGCGCCACCCAAGCCCAAAGTCGCCTCGGCGCCCGCCGTCGGCACGCCCGACCCGGGCACGGCGCAGGCCATCGCGTACCAGATGGTGATCGCTCGCGGATGGGCGAGCACCGAGTTCGACTGCCTGGTCGCGCTGTGGAACCGTGAATCGCACTGGAACGTGTACTCCAACAACGCCAGCTCGGGTGCATACGGCATCCCGCAGGCGCTCCCCGGCAGCAAGATGGCCAGCGTGGGCGCCGACTGGGCCACCAATCCGGCCACGCAGATCACCTGGGGCCTCGGCTACATCACCGGCCGCTACGGGACACCCTGCGGCGCCTGGGGCCACAGCCAGTCGGCCGGCTGGTACTGAGTGCGCTAGTTCTGTGCGCCGCCGCGCTCCGCTGGCTCGGCGGCGTGAGCGGCGGCCTTACCGAGTGGGCATTGGCGCGAGACTTTAGACTTGGTGGTATGCCTCGCTCGAATCGCCCGCGCTCCGCACGCGGTCACGAGCCGGAGGCGGAGCCGATCGACCTGGAGCGAGCTCTGATGGGGCGCAAGAGCGTCGAGGTGAAGCGAGACGGCGCCTGGAACGTGCAACCGCACGGCGCGAGCAACGCGGTCAAGGTGTACACCTGCCCGGGCTGCGGCCTCGAGATCGCCCCGGGAACCGCCCACCTGGTGGCCTGGCGCGCGGACGGGATCATGGGGGAGGCCGATGATCTCGCCGGTCGGCGGCACTGGCACAGTCACTGCTGGAAGATCCGCTCGTGAGCGACGAGCGAGCGGCTACGGCCCCGGGCACGATCGACATCAGCGGCGGCGTGCAACTGCCCGCCCGCCGCGAGGACATCGAGCTACACACCGCCGACGGCCTCACGTTGGTGGGGGAGTTGGCGCTGCCGCTCGACCGTGATCCGGTCGCCACGCTGGTCTGCCTGCATCCGCTGCCCACTCACGGCGGCTTCATGGATTCGCACATCCTCCGCAAGGCGGCGGCGAGACTCCCGGCTCTGGCGGGGATCGCGGTGCTGCGGTTCAACTTCCGGGGCGTGAGTTCGCCCCGCGGCACCTCGGACGGCTCCTTCGGCGGCGGCATCCAGGAGCGGCTCGACCTCGCCGCCGCGATGGACCTGGTGGCCGCGCGCGGGCTTCCGGCCCCGTGGCTGCTGGGGTGGTCGTTCGGCACGGAGGTCGTCGTGAAGTGGGGGCTGCGGCATCCGATCGTCGGGGCGATCCTGCTCTCGCCGCCCCTGCATCGCGCGACAGCGGATGAGCTGGCCGCCTGGGCGGGGAGCGGCACGCGGCTCGTCGCGATCATCCCCGAACTCGACGACTACCTGCGCCCGGCGGAAGCCCGCGAGAAGTTCGCGTCCGTCCCCGAGGTCGAGTTAGTCGACGTCGAGGGCGGCAAACACCTCTGGGTCGGCGAGAAGCAGACCCGCCGCGTGCTCACCGAGATCGTGGCGCGCGTCAATCCCGACGCACTGCCGCTGCCCACCGAATGGAACGGAACACTGTCATGACGACGACCATCACGCCCACCGAGTTCGCTGCACTGGGCGACGACGCGGTCCTGATCGACGTGCGCGAGCCCGACGAACTGGCGAAGGTGCGCATCCCCGTTGCCCTCTCAATGCCGATGAGTACGCTCGGCGACCACCTCGACGAGTTGCCGGAGGGTCGGTTCTATCTGGTCTGCCACTCCGGCGTGCGCAGCGGTCGCATCGCGAAGTCCCTGATCGAACAGGGGCACGACGCCGTGAGCGTGGAGGGCGGGATTGTGCAGTGGGAGCAGGAAGACCTGCCGGTTCTCCACTAGCTGGCGCGCAGCGCTGCTCAGAGTTCGTTCTGGCGGGGCACCACGACCTGCTTGATGATCAGCAGTACCGAGGCGGCGACCGGAATCGCGATGAGCGCACCCAGGACGCCGAGCAGCGTCCCGCCTGCGAGCGCGGCGATCACCACGACGAATCCAGGCACTTTCACCGCGCGGTTCATGATGTTCGGGCTGATGATGTACGCCTCGACCTGCATGTAGACCAGGTAGTAGAGGATCGGCCAGATCACGTCCGGCCAGCCGTTGAACAGCAGCACGAGCAGGCAGATGATCGCCGAACCCGTCACGGTCCCGACGAGCGGCACCAGTGAGAAGAGGAACGCGATGAACGCGAAGAGTGCGTAGTACTTGATGTTGATGCCGAAGAGCAGCAGCACGGTGAAGAAGATGAAGCTCAGGATGCCGTTGGTGAGCCCGAGCGCGCCCTGCCCGAGCACGTAGCGGCCCACCGCCTTGCTGATCTGCTCGGCGATGTCGATGAACTTCTCGCGCTTGGTCGCGGGGACCAGCTGGTACAGCCCGCGCTTGATGCTCGACAGGGAGGCGACGAAGTACAGGGTCAGGATCAGCACGATGACAATCCCGAAGGCCCCCGTCCCGATGTTGATCACGGTCGTGAACACGCCGCCCGTGATGTTGCCGAAGTTCTTGGTCAGGTAGTCCTGGACGTTGGTCACCGCGGTGTCGAACGGCACGAAGGTGATCGTGTGATCCCACCAGGTCTTCAGCGCGCTGGTCTTCGTGACGGCCTTGACGATGGTGGGAATGCTCTTCACCAGGCCGTTCACCTGGTCGATGATGACCGGGATGACGGCGAGCACGAGGCCCGCAAACACGGCGAGGATCCCCACCAGGACCGTCAGGATCGCGGCCGGGCGGGGAAACCTGTGGCGCTGCAGGAACGAGACCGCCGGGTCGATGCCGAGTGCGAGGAACAGCGCGGCTCCCACGTAGGTGAGGATCGTCGCAAGCGAGGTGATGCCGGCACCGATCACGATGGCGACCAGCACACCGAGCCCCCCGAAGAGGCCGAGGCGGAACGCGTTCTGGATCTTCACCGGCTGGCAGCCTTTCGTCGGAGGTGATCCGAGGCTACCCGAGGGTCCAGACGCGCCGGATCCCCTTGCTTCCGCGTGTCCGCTTCGGTATGCGAGCCGCCGCCTGACAGCCGGCCCTAGTTGGCGTGCTCGCGCTCGCGCGTCTGCTCATCGATGGCGTCGTCGTCCTCGGCGCTCACGTTCGAGGCCACGTCTGCTCCGGCAATGTCGGCAGCGCCGTCGGCGTCGTCGGATGTCTTCGTGTCGGCCTTCGTCGACTTCGCATTCTGCGACGACTCGATGACCGGCGTTGCCCCGGTCGGCGCCGGCTCATCAGGTGCCGCCGTCGGGAAGCCGTGGTCCGCCGAGACGCGGTCGGCCGAATCCAGCACGCCGCGGAGGTTGGCGATGTAACCGGCGACAGCCTCCCGCTCCACTCGGATCTGCGCCAGACGCTGCTCGGCGTCCTTCATCAGGGCCGCGGACTTCTTCTCGGCCTCCTTGACGATGGCCTTGGCGCGGCTCTCCGCGTTACCGAGCACCTCCTTGGCCGTGGCCTTGGCCTGATCGGTCGCCGCCTTCGCCGCCGCCTTCGACGAGGTGCCGAGTGTGTCGGCCTCCGCGCGCCTCTCGGCGGCTCGTGCGGTGGCCTCGGTGAGCTGGGCGTTCGCCTCGTCCAGGAACTTCTGCAGGGATGCCGCGGCCTCCTGGTGCTTGGCCGAGTAGTCCTTCTCGGCCTCGTCGCGGCGGGCGGTCAGTTCCACGTCGAGGTCGGCACGCGCTTGCGTCGCGTCGGCGGCGAGGCTGTTCGCCTGGGTGTCGCTTTCGTGCTGGATGCGTGCGCGGTGCGTCTCCAACTCGTGCGCGAGCTCCTCGCGCTGGCGGGCCAGCTCGCGGTCGTGGTCGGCTCGCTCCTTGGCGAGAGTCGAGAGGTGGCTCGCCTTCGCCTCGGCGATGTCGTGATCATGGACGGCGCGCTGGCCGGCGAGGTCGGCGACGAGGGTGTCGCGCGCGCCGGTCTGCTCGGCGTCGAAGTCGGCGCGGGCGCCGGCGATCTCGATGTCATGGGCTTCTCGTGCGTGGGCGAGTTCGGCGTCGTGTGCGATGCGGGCGCGCTCCAGTTCGGCGGCAAGGCCCGCGCGCTTCGCGATGACGTCCTGGTCCACCTCGGTGCGCTTGGCGATGACGTCCTGGTCGACCTCGGTGCGCTTCGCGGTGATCTCGGCGTCGAGAGCGGCCCGGGCGCTGGCGAGTTCGCCGTCGTGCGTCGCCCGCTCGCCGGCGAGCTCGGACTGCAGTGT
>JALYHS010000433.1 GCA_030776385.1 Actinomycetota bacterium | reverse complement strand
CGCCACTCCGGATGTCGCCGAACACGACCGCGCGCTCAACGTCATGGTGCGCGCGGTGCTGGTGCTGGGCGGTGCGGCGGCCGCCGGGATGCGCGAACGCGGCTCGGGAGCGATTGTCAACGTCGCGAGCATCAACGGTCAGCTCACTCTGAGCGGCTACTCGGCTATCAAGGCCTGGGTGCGCGTCTACAGCGAATCCCTGTCGAACGAGCTCCGCGGCAGCGGCGTGACAGTCACCGCTCTCATGCCGGGCTGGGTACGTACGGAGTTCCATCAGCGTGCCGGAACCACGAAGGGCGACATGGGTCGCGGGGGCATTCCGAACTTTTTGTGGCTCGAGCCCGAACTCCTGGTGCGCGAGTGCTTGCGCCACGTGGACAAGAATCGGGTGATCTCCATACCGACCATTCGGTACCGAGTCCTTTCCTGGTTGCTCAAGCATCTGCCGGACAGCACAGTGCGAGCCGTCTCGCGCAGGATTAGCCTGAGTCGGAGCAACGCGGCCAGCAACTGACCGAGGTCTCCGCGCCATCGCAGTATCGAAGTCAGGAAGGAAGCGCATGCCCGCCACGTCGCGCAATCGCTTCACCTCGCGGTCTCAGGCGGCGGCGCGGTTCGTCGCGCAACGCGGCATCCTCAAGGGGGTGGTCTGGGGGATGGAGCACGTCACCGTCATCGACGTCGAGAAGCTGGACGGCGTGACCCGCCCGTTCGTCGCGATCGCCAACCATTCCAGCCACCTGGATGCCCCGCTCATCATGGGCGCCCTCCCCCGCCCCCTGGCCCGCTACCTCGCCGCCGGCGCCGCGGGTGACTACTTCTTCGACGTCTGGTGGCGGCGCGGGTTGACCGCCCTGTTCTTCAATGCCTTCCCGGTGGATCGCAGCGGAAAGAATCCACGCAACATCAACGCGAAGATGCTGCTGCAGCACGATGTGCCTGTGCTCGTGTTCCCGGAGGGCACCCGCTCGAAAGACGGCAAGATGGGGCACTTCAAACCGGGCGGCGCCGCGCTGGCGTCCGCCACCGGCGTCCCGATCCTGCCGATCGCCATCATCGGCGCGCACGAGGCTCACCCGCGCGGCTCGAAGTGGCCGAAGTCGGGACGTCCCGTCGCCATCGTGTTCGGCGCGCCCATGCGCGCGCTCGACGGCGAGAACCCGGCCGAGTTCATGGCACGCGTTCGCGCGGTCATCGCCTCGCTGCTCGAACAACATTCCGCTCGTATCCTGGGCACCAAGTCGCTGGGGAAGAACTCAGAAGGAGACGCATCATGACCGATGTACAGCACATGAAGTGGTGGGGATGGGGCGTCGAGGGCGTCGGCTTCCACTGGCAGGACAAACCCGGCTTCGCGCCATTCGTCGACTACGCCGTCGGCCTCGACCTGCACACGGCACCCGTCGTCGGCATGCCGGAGTTCGACAAGTTGACGGTCGCCGACTCGCTCGCCTCGACCGCGTTCGTCGCGTCGCTGGCATCCATCGTCGGTGAGGCATATGTCTCCACCGACAAGATGGAGCGCGTCGTCCACACCTACGGCAAGAGCATCCGGGACCTCATCCGGGTGCGTGCCAACCTGATCGAGCGCACCCCCGACGTCGTGGTCTACCCGGCCGACGAGGACGAGACGCAGCGAATCGTGGATGCCGCGGTCGCCGCGGACGCCGTCATCATCCCGTTCGGCGGTGGCAGCAACATCGCCAGCAGCCTGGAGCCTCGCGCTGACGAAACGCGTGTCGTGCTTTCGCTGGACATGGGCCGGATGCGCGAGCTCCTTTCGATCGACGAGGAGTCCGGTCTCGCCCGCATCCAGGCCGGCGCGCTCGGTCCCGATCTCGAAGCCCAGCTGGAGAAGCGCGGCTGGACCCTCGGCCACTTCCCCGACTCGTTCACCCACTCCAGCCTCGGCGGCTGGATCGCGACGCGTTCTTCGGGCATGCAGTCGGACAAGTACGGCGACATCGCCGACATCGTGCGTGGGCTGCATGTGGTTCGTCCCGGCGGCATCCTGGTGATCCGCCCGATCCCCAGCTCGTCGACCGGGCCGAGTGTCCGCGAGATGATCGTCGGCAGCGAAGGCCGTCTCGGCATCATCACCGAGGCGACCGTGCAGGTGCACCGAACGCCCGCGAAGCGCGACGTCTACGCGTACTTCTTCCCCACCTGGGAGGCCGGAACCGCGGCCATGCAGGAGATCGCCGAGAGCGACGCAACGCCATCCATCACACGCGTCTCGGATGCTCGCGAAACCGGGTTCTCCCTGGCCACCAGCAAGGAGAGTCATGGGCTCTCCAAGTTCCTTGCGGGCACGGTGCTTCCGTTCCTGATGAGGCGCAAGGGCTGGAACCTCGACAACATCTGCCTCTCCTTCATCGGGTACGAGGGTGGCGAGGCACACGCGAAGCTTCAAAAGAAGCTCGTCGAACGAATCGTCAAGAAGCACGGCGGAATGGGTGTCGGAAGCGGCCCCGGCGTGCTCTACGACCAGAAGAAATTCGACACGCCATACCTGCGCGATTTCCTCCTCGATCGGGGGGCCGCGGGCGACGTGTCCGAGTCGGCCATGCCGTGGTCGAAGGTCAATCAGCTGCATGACGCGGTGCGCGTTGCAGCCGATAAGGCCTTTGACGAGATCGGCATCAAGGGCTGGATCATGTCGCACATCTCGCACTCGTACCACTCGGGCGCCTGCTTGTACTTCACGTTCGCGTTCGTCTTCGGAGACGATCCGATCGGTGAGTACAACGTCGTGAAGCGCGCCATCCAGCAGGCCTTCATCGACAACGGCGGCTCACTCTCGCACCACCACGGTGTCGGACTCGAGCACGCGCCGTGGCTCGAACAGGACATCTCGGCCGAAGGGGTGGCGGTCATGCGCGGCCTGTTCGCGTCGGCCGACCCGGGCGAGAACTTCAATCCGCGCAAGATCGTGGCGGACGTGAAGGAGCCGGCGAAGGTCCGCTGACCGTCCTGATTGATGACGAAGCCCCCGCGGAGGACCGTGGGGGCTTCGTCGTGCTTGGGCTTCGTCGTGCTTGGTTGAGCTGGGTGGTGCTTGCGGCTTCGTCGTGCGGGTGCGGCTCACTGACCGCCGAGGCCGAGACCGCCCGTAAGACCGGTCACCACGTTGCCGACGGTCGTCCCGGTGCTCGCGATGACCGCGGGCAGGCCGGTTCCGCTTCCTGTTCCCGCGCTGCTGCCGGTGCCCGTTGTGGTGGTACCTGTGCTGCCGGCGCCCGTGCTGCTGCCGCCGCCAGTGCTGCCGCTGCTGCCGCTAGTGCTGCTGCTGCCCGTGCCGCCCGTGCTCCCGGCCGGGGACCCGGATCCGGTCGAGGACCCGGTCCCGGCC
>JALYHS010000432.1 GCA_030776385.1 Actinomycetota bacterium | reverse complement strand
GAAACTAACTTCGTCGAGCAACGGACGCCCGTCGGGCAGCGTCAGGGAGACCATGTTGACGTCGATGAAGCCCACTGCCAGCCCTTCCGCTCGGCGGCGCCCGCGGACAGCGAGCCTGCCAGGATATAACCCATGACGGTCCACGCCGAGCCCCTCGAGACGCTGCGCCTGCGCACCAGCGAGAAGTGGCGCGCGTACCCGGACGACGTCCTCCCGCTGTTCGTCGCCGAGATGGACTACCCGCTCGCCCCGGGGATCAGCCGCGTGCTGCACGAGCGCATCGCCGCCTCGGACTCCGGATACGTCGGCAGCCCGGGTGAGCTCCCCGCCGCGTTCTCCGACTTCGCGGCCGAGCGGTGGGGCTGGCGTCCGTCGCTCGGCGGCATCCGCACGACCACCGACGTCAGCGTCGCCATCGTCGAGACGCTCCGCCAGGTGATGCGGCCCGGGGACGGCGTGGTCATGACGACGCCGGTGTACCCGCCCTTCCGCGACCTCATCGAGGAGGTCGGCGGCGTGGTGGTCGATGTGCCGTTGCTGGCCGCTCCCGATCGGCCGAGTGGCTACGCCCTCGACCTGCCCGGGCTCGAGGCAGCCTTCGCCGGGGGTGCGCGGGCGATGCTGCTGTGCCATCCGCACAATCCGCTGGGGCTGATCCACCCCGCGGCCGAGCTGGCCGCGATCGCTGAGAGCGCCGCTCGCCATCGCGTCACGGTGGTCAGCGACGAGATCCACAGCCCGCTCGTGCACGTGGGCGAGAGCTTCACGCCGTTCCTGAGCATCTCGGATGCCGCCCGCGAGTGGGGCGTGACCGTCACCTCCGCGAGCAAGGGCTTCAATCTCGCGGGGTTCAAGTGCGCCCTGATGATCGCGGAATCCCCGCGCACCGTCGCCCTGCTCGACGCGATGAGCTTCGAGGTCGGCGGTCGCACCAGCATCCTCGGTCTGCACGCCAGCGTCACCGGGTTCCGCGAGGACGTCGAGTGGCTCGACGGCACGATCGCCGCCATCGAGGAGTCGGGCGCGCTGCTCGGGGAACTGCTCGCCGCGAAACTGCCGGGCGTCGGCTACCGGCCACCGCGCGCCGGATACCTCGCGTGGTTGGACTTCCGCGGCCTCGGCTGGGGAGATGACCCGTCAGCACGGATCCTCACCGACGCCAAAGTCGCGCTCGTCACCGGCCTCGCGTTCGGTCCGAGCGGCGCAGGTCATGCCCGCCTCAATCTGGCGTGCTCCCCCGAGGTGCTTCGCGAGGCCATCGAGCGGATCGCCGCGCTGCGAGAAACTGCTGCCTAGCGGCTGTAGTTCGGCGCCTCGACGGTCATCTGGATGTCGTGCGGGTGCGACTCCTTGAGTCCGGCCGGCGTGATCCGCACGAACTTGCCGAGCTGCTTGAGCTCCGGAATGGTGCGCGCTCCCACGTAGAACATCGACTGTCGCAGGCCGCCGACCAGCTGATACACGGTGGTCGCGAGGTTGCCGCGGTACGGCACCCGGCCTTCGATCCCCTCGGGGATGAGCTGGGCATCCGAGGGAACATCCGCCTGAAAGTAACGGTCGCGTGAGTACGAGGTCTTCTTGCCCCGGTCGCTGAGCGCGCCGAGGGAGCCCATCCCGCGGTAGTTCTTGAACTGCTTGCCGTTGCTGTAGACCAGGTCGCCGGGGCTCTCGTCGGTGCCGGCCAGCAGCGAGCCGAGCATGACGGTGTCGGCTCCCGCGACGAGTGCCTTCGCGATGTCGCCCGAGTACTGCAGACCGCCGTCGGCGATCACCGGGACTCCGGTCTCGCGCGCCGCGAGCGATGCCTCGTAGACGGCGGTGACCTGGGGGACGCCAACCCCCGCCACGACACGGGTGGTGCAGATCGATCCCGGTCCCACGCCCACCTTGATCGCGTCGGCTCCGGCGTCGACGAGCGCCTGCGCGCCGCTGCGGGTGGCGACGTTGCCGCCGATGATGTCGATGGATGCGAAGCCCGGATCGGCCTTCAAACGACGGATGATGTCGAGGACACCCTTGCTGTCGCCGTTGGCCGTGTCGACGACGATGAGGTCGACGCCCGCGTCGAGGAGGGCTCCAGCCCGATCCCACGCGTCGCCGAAGAAGCCGATCGCGGCGCCGACGCGGAGTCGACCCGCCTCGTCCTTCGTGGCGAACGGGTACTTCTCGGTCTTCTCGAAGTCCTTGACGGTGATGAGTCCGGTGAGGCGCCCGGCGGGGTCGACGAGCGGAAGCTTCTCGATCTTGTGCTGCGCGAAGATCGCGACCGCGTCATCCGGATCGATGCCTTCGGCGGCGGTAATGAGCGGCATCTTCGTCATGACGTCGCGCACGAGCGTCGTCGCCTTTTCGAAGGGCGACACGAAGCGCATGTCGCGGTTGGTGATGATGCCGACCAGCCTGCCGTCGTCCTCCACGACGGGAAGACCGGACACCCGGAACTGGCCGCAGATTGCGTCGACCTCGGCGACCGTGGCATCCGGGGTGGTGGTCACCGGGTTCGAGATCATGCCCGACTCGCTGCGCTTCACCTTGTCGACGTGCGTCGCCTGATCCTCGATGGAGAGGTTGCGGTGCAGAACGCCGAGGCCGCCCTGGCGCGCCATCGCGACCGCCATGCGGGACTCGGTGACGGTGTCCATCGCGCTCGACACGAGCGGGGAGCTCAGGGTGATGCGCCGAGTGAGCCGGGTCGAGGTGTCGGCTTCGCTCGGGATGACGTCGGTGTGGCCGGGGAGGAGCATCACGTCGTCGTAGGTGAGGCCGATGAAACCGAAGGGATCTGGCTGGTCCATGCTGTCTGTTCTCCTGCGGAAGATCTGCCAAAACACGGCGAAAGGGAAGGAAAACCGGCCTACGACGATGGACCCCGGTATCCCTGCTGCAACGACGATTGCTTGACCGCTATTCCATCACACTCCATGATGGGCCGAACCGATACGCGTGGAGCGATGCGTGAGTGTTGCGCTATCGAAACACGCGGGACACAAACGGACAGTACGGTGAACACCACGCTCGGATCGTCCTTCGCGGCGGAACCTGCTTGACAGCGGCCGCGACCGCTCCATCCCCCGGAGGTACCTATGGTGAAGGCGCCACTCCTGTCGCCCCGTCTCGTGAGGTTGGTCCTCGGCCTTCTCGCCGTTCTCGTCGCCGCAGGCGCGATGGCATTCTCGGCGGTTCCCGCTGTGGCTGCGACGCGCGCCGACCCGACGGGAACACCCACCCCGACGCCCTCCGCCACGGCTCCGGCCCAGTACGCCGAGATCTGGGTGCGCGTCGCCGCAGACAAGAGCAACGTCGCCGGTGCCGTAGTCAAGGTCACCGGCCCGAAGAGTTATTCGGAGTCGTTCACTACGGGAGCCGACGGCAAGATTCCCGTCGCCGTGCCTCGTTCCGGCGACTATGTCTTCACCCTCGACGCCACCAGCCTCCCGGATAAGACCCTCGGGCCTGCCATCAACCCTCTGAAGATCACGATCGCCTCAGGCGACCAGGGTGACCCGGCATACTTCCTGTTGACGCCTGGCGGGTCGTCGGGCGGCTCTGGCAGTTCCGGTGGTTCGGGCGGCTCAGGCGGCTCATCGTCGGGGGGCTCCGGCAACGGGGTGACGATCGACTACTTCTCGCTCGTCTCCAACCTCGTGGCCAACGGAATCATCTTCGGCCTGCTCCTCGCCCTCGCGTCGATCGGCGTTTCCCTGATCTACGGCACCACGGGGCTCAGCAACTTCGCACACGGCGAGCTCGTGACCTTCGGCGCCCTCACCGGATACGTGTTCAGCGCCATGCTGCACTTCCCAATCCCGGTCGCTCTGATCTCCGGCTTCCTTCTCGGCGGGGTCTTCGGCTACGCGCAGGATCTCGGACTCTGGAAACCGCTGCGCGGACGCGGTGTCGGCCTGATTCCGCTGATGATCGTGAGCATCGGCCTCTCCCTCGTGCTGCGCTACCTGTACCAGTTCATCTTCGGTCCTGACCAGCTCGTCCTCCCGGTGCCCCAGGGCGGCAACTTCGCCATCGGGCCCGTTCGACTTCGTCAAATCGACCTGGCCAGCGTGATCATCTGCACCGTGATGCTGCTGCTCGTCGCGTTCCTGCTGCTCCGCACTCGGATCGGCAAAGCCACCCGCGCAGTTGCGGACAACAAACCGCTAGCGGCCGCGTCCGGTATCAACGTCGAGCGGATCATCCGCATCGTGTGGACCGGCTCCGGCGCCCTGGCCGGCCTGGCCGGCGTGCTGATCGGATACCACCAGACGCTGCGCTGGGACACGGGCGCGAGCATCCTGCTGCTCGTCTTCGCTTCCGTCACGCTCGGCGGTTTCGGGACCGCATTCGGTGCCCTGGTCGGCTCCCTCATCATCGGCCTCCTGGTGAACCTCTCGACGCTGGTGATTCCCACCAACGTGCAGAATGCCGCCGCCCTCGTCGTGATGATCATCATCCTGCTCATTCGGCCGCAAGGAATCTTCGGCCGACGAGAACGAATCGGATAGGAAAGAGAGGAGAAGACCATGGATTTCAGCTTCATCATCCTCGCGATCGGGCAGATTCTCGCGCCCCAGACGATCGCCTTCGCCCTCGCCGCGCTCGGCCTGGCCGTCTGTTTCGGATTCACCGGTCTCGTGAACTTCGGCCAGGCGGGCTTCATGGCGGTCGGCGGATACGCTTTCGCCATCACGAGCGTCAAGTTCGGCTGGCCGCTGTGGGCCTCGATCCTGGCGGCTGTTGTCGGCGCGATCATCTTCGCGTTCATCCTGGGAATTCCGACGCTGCGGCTTCGGGCCGATTACCTCAGCATCGTCACGATCGCGGCCGCCGAGATCCTGCGCTACACGGTGAAGACCCCCAGCCTCACGCCGATCACCGGGGGCACCGACGGAATCAACGGCTCGTCGAAGGCATTCGATTCGGTCAATCCGATACCCGTCGGCCAGTACGGGGTCGGGATCCTGACATACAACCAGGACGACCTCTGGGTGATCATCGTCGGCTGGGTCACGGTGGCCGTCGCAGCCCTCTTCGTCTGGCAGCTGATGCGCAGCCCATGGGGACGCATCGTCAAGGGAGTTCGCGAGGACGAGGATGCCGTGCGCGCTCTCGGCAAGAACGTCTACTGGTACAAGATGCAGGCGCTCATGATCGGCGGAGTGCTCGCCGCACTCGCCGCCATCATCAACATCGTGCCGACCTCCCTGCAGCCGGACAACTACGGAACGCAGACCACGTTCTTCCTGTTCACGATCATGCTGCTCGGTGGCGCGACCACCGTGCTCGGCCCGATTCTCGGCTCCGTGATCTTCTGGGTCGTCCTGTCGCTGTCCGATGGGATCCTGAGCCTGCTCGTGAGCAACCACCTGCTGCCGATCACCCAGGTGCAGCAGGGGCCGGTTCGTTTCATCCTGGTGGGCATCGCGCTGATCCTGATCATCGTGTTCCGACCCCAGGGCATCCTGGGCAAGAAGAGGGAGGCGCATTTCGGTGCCTGACAAGTCAACGGATACCGTCCAACTGCAGATCGGCGATCCCGCCCCCGGCGTCAGAAAGGTGGATCCGATCCTGGTGGCGGACAACGTGACCCGCACCTTCGGCGGGATGACGGCGGTCGACGTCCAGCACGTCGAAATTCCTCGTCACGCGATCACGGCGCTCATCGGACCGAACGGCGCGGGGAAGACCACCTTCTTCAACCTGCTCACCGGATTCGACAAACCGAACTCCGGAACCTGGGTGTTCGACGGTCAGGATCTGGCGGGGATGCCCGCATACAAGGTGTCGCGCCGTGGCATGGTCCGCACCTTCCAACTGACAAAGGCACTGGGTCTCCTGAGCGTGCTCGAGAACATGCGACTCGGTGCCAACAAGCAGAGCGGCGAGCGCTTCTTCACCGCGCTGATCTCCGCTCTCTGGCGGAAGCGTGAAAAGGAGATCACCGAGCGGGCAATGGATCTACTCGCCCGATTCAAGCTGGACACCAAGTCGGATGACTACGCCGCCAGCCTGTCCGGCGGCCAGCGCAAACTCCTGGAGATGGCCCGTGCGCTCATGACCGAGCCCCAGCTGGTCATGCTCGACGAGCCGATGGCCGGCGTCAACCCGGCGCTCACACAGTCCCTGCTCGGCCACATCCTGGACCTGAAGACCACCGGGATGACCGTGCTCTTCGTCGAGCACGACATGCACATGGTGCGGACCATCGCGGACTGGGTCATCGTCATGGCCGAGGGCAAGATCGTGGCGGAGGGGTATCCCGAAGTCGTCATGAACGACCCAGCCGTCATCGACGCCTACCTCGGTGCGCACCACGACACCGACCTGGGAAGCCTCACCGGCCAGCTCGAGGTCGCCCAGGACGACGGATCTCCGCTTGTCGCGCAGATCCAGGAGGAGATCGCGCAGGAGAGTGCGGCGGATACGCGTCACGACGAGAAGGGCACGGTATGAGCGCCGAGACCGCTCCCAAGGTCACGCCACGCACCGCGAGCGAGGAGATCGTGCTGCTGGCGACGGATCTCGTGGCGGGCTACCTCCCGGGCGTCAACATCCTGAACGGCTGCAACGTGTACGTGGCCAAGGGCGAGCTCGTCGGGATCATCGGCCCGAACGGCGCCGGCAAGTCCACCCTGTTGAAGGCGATCTTCGGACAGGTCAACATCCGCAGCGGGAGTGTGCACCTCAAGGGCGACGACATCACCGGTCTGAAGGCTGACAAGTTGGTCGCGCGTGGGGTCGGATTCGTCCCGCAGAACAACAACGTCTTCCCCAGCTTGACCATCGAGGAGAACCTCCAGATGGGCATCTACCTAAAGCCGAAGAAGTTCCCAGAGCGCCTGGAGTTCGTCGCGAACCTGTTCCCGGAGCTCAGGAAGCGGCTCGGCCAGCGTGCCGGCTCGCTCTCCGGCGGCGAGCGCCAGATGGTGGCCATGTCGAGGGCGCTCATGACGGATCCCTCGGTCCTGCTGCTCGATGAGCCGAGCGCGGGCCTGTCGCCGGTGAGGCAGGACGAGACCTTCATCAACGTTGCCCAGATCAACCGCGCGGGGGTCTCGGTCATGATCGTCGAGCAGAACGCGCGCCGCGCTCTGCAGATCTGTGATCGCGGCTACGTGCTCGATCAGGGCAAGGACGCGTACACCGGCTCCGGGCGCACCCTGATGAGCGATCCCAAGGTGATCGAACTCTACCTGGGCACGCTGGCCACCGACCATGCGGCGACGAGTTCGGCGCCGACGGTCGGCGGATAGCTGCGGGCATCCTGAACCGCTGACGGCCCCTTCTGGCGACGGGAGGGGCCGTCTTGTTGGTCGAGCCTGTCAAGACCCCGGCGCGGGGACGTGATCTCGACGAGCTCGATCAACGGTGCGCTCGCAACGCACAGGGGC
>JALYHS010000431.1 GCA_030776385.1 Actinomycetota bacterium | reverse complement strand
GTTCTCGCGCATCCGATCGGTGTCCACCTGCAGGCCCGCGAGCAGTTCGGCGGCGAGGGCGGAGGTGCCCAGGGCGAGCCGCAGCAGCTCACGAAGGGCAGGCCACTCGGCGTGCCAGGCACCATCCGGACGCTGGTCGACGGCGGTCGCGGCACTCCGATGCAGCTCGGCGGCGAGGCCGGGGGCTCGTTGCGCGGCCGAGCGGATGAGAACACTTCGCACCGGATTCTGCTTCTGCGGCATCGCCGAGGAGCCGCCGCCGCTCGGCTCGCCCAGCTCACCGATCTCGGTACGGCTGAGCGTGGCCACGTCGGTGGCGATCACTCCGAGGCTGTCGATCAGGGAGGTCAGCGCGTCGCCCAGCGCGGTGATCGGTCCGCGGCGGGTGTGCCAGGGGAGCACGGGCGCGGCCAGTCCGAGCTCCTCGGCGAGGAGGCCGGGTAGAGCGGTCGCAGCGGCGATTCCCGCTGCACCGCCAACGCCGCCCCCGCCCAGCTCGACGAACGAGGCGAGTGTTCCGGAGGCCCCGCCGAGCTGCACCGGCAGTGTCCGCGGCAGTCCTGCCCGCGCATCGGCGACGCCGAGCAGCCACCCTGCGGCGACCAGCCCGAAGCTCGTCGGCGTGCTCTGCTGGGTGAGCGTGCGCGCCGCCATGACGGTCGACCGGTGGTGGTCGGCGAGGCGAGCCAGAGCATCTTCAGCGATTCCGAGCGAGTTGTCCACCCGGGCGAGGGCGCGGCTCGCGACGAGCATGAGCGCCGAGTCGATGACATCCTGACTCGTTGCTCCCCGGTGCACCCAGCTCGCCGCATCTGCGTCGATCGCAGCGATCCGCGCGCGCAGGGCCGCGACGAGGGGGATGGCCGGATTCCCGCCCGCAACGGCGAGACGGGCAAGCTCCGCGGCATCCGGTTCGAACCCGTCGAGGGCCGAGGAGATGGCGCCAGCTGCGGACTCCGGCGCGATCCCTGCCCGCGCCGACGCCCGTGCGAGCGCCGACTCGACCTCGACCATGGCGGCCGCGATCCGCACATCGCTGACCAGGTGGTCCTCGTTCACCGAGACCGGCGAGAGCAGCCCGACGTCGAAGGCCTCGCGGGATGGCGCGTCAGCGCCGTCACTCGAAGGCAAGGAAGACCGTCTCCCGCTCGCCCTGCAGCCGGATGTCGTGGCGCAACCACCCCGCGGGTGTGCGTTCCGCGATCAGGGTCGCCCGCTCGTCGGGCTCGAGACCGCGAAGCAGCGGGTCGGACGCGTGAGCCGCCGCGTCCTCGGGCAGGTAGATCCGGCTGAACAGGCGGTCCTGCAGGCCACGCGCGAAGACGATGAGCGAGATGAACGGCGCCGCGCCGTCGATCGAGCCGGGGTCGACCGTCCAGAACCGGTACGTGCCCTCGGCATCGGTCTCCGCGCGGCCGAAGCCGGTGAAGGTCACGCCGTCGCGCCGCAACGAACCAGGTTCGTGCGTCACGGTGCCCGCGGCATCCGGCTGCCAGATCTCCAACTGGGCATCGGGCACCGGCGCACCCGCTCCATCGAGCACCCGGCCGCTCAGCAGGACGGAGCCGGGACTGTACGGCGTGACGAGTTCGGGGCCGCCCGGATACGGCATCCCGTATGCGAAGAACGGGCCGACCGTCTGGCCCGGAGTGGGAGCGAGCACGGTCGGAGCGAGCACGGTGGGGGCGACTGGCGTGCTCATCCTTCGCCGCCTTCCGGTTCGAACCAGGTCGATCGCGACCCGGTGAGGACGATGTCCCAACGGTAGCCCAGCGCCCACTCCGGGGCGGTGAGCTCGTGGTCGTAGTCGGCGACGAGTCGGTCGCGGGCGGCCTGATCCGGGATCGACTGGTAGATCGGGTCGAGCGCGAAGAGCGGGTCGCCCGGGAAGTACATCTGCGTCACGATGCGCTGCGTGAACGCGTCGCCGAACAGCGAGAAGTGGATGTGCGCGGGGCGCCAGGCATTCGCGTGATTGCGCCACGGGTATGCACCTGGCCTGATCGTGGTGAAGCGGTAGCGACCGTCGCCGTCGGTGAGGCACCGTCCGGCGCCGGTGAAGTTCGGGTCGAGTGGCGCGGGATGCTGGTCGCGCTGGTGGATGTACCGACCGCCGGCGTTCGCCTGCCAGATCTCGACGAGCTGGTGACGCACCGGGCGACCCGCGCCGTCGAGCACACGACCCTCGACGATGATCCGTTGACCCTGAGGCTCACCCCGGTGCTGCACGGTGAGATCGGCTTCGATTTCGGCGACGTCGCGTCGGCCGAAGGCGGGGGAGGCGAGCTCGATGGTCTCCGGGTCGACGAGCTTCGGGTTCTTGGTCGGATGCCGGAGCACGCTCGAGCGGTACGGATCGAAGTCGAGATACGGTCCGGTTCGGGGTGCCGCTCCGGCGGCCAGCTCGGCCTGGTACGCGGCGTGCCGCTCGGCGATCTCGCTCGACAACTGTGTCTGCGTATCCATCGGATCAGGGTCCCAGGGTCAGGGCGTTCAAGCCAGTGATTCATCCCACTCAGTGGGATTTCAGTGCCTCCCCGATCACGGCAGCGGTCCGCATGACGAGCGGGGCGATCCGGGCCTCGTCGATCCGGGCCAGGTGCGTCACCACGCCGACGGCGGCGCGGGGGAGCCCTTGCGTCTCGGGGAGCGCCGCGGCGATCGAGACGTTGCCGAGCGTCATCTCGCCCCGGGTCATCGCGTAGCCGCGCCGCCGGGTCGCGTCGAGCTCGAGCCGCAGGAGATCCTCGCGGATGATCGAGTGGACCGTCTCCTTCGCCAGCGGATGCCGGAAGTACTCTCGGAGCCACTCCTCGTCGCGTGTTGCGAGAAGCGCCTTGCCGACACCTGTCGTGTGCAGGGGCAACCGTCCGCCCATCCGGGTGACCGTCGGGATGGATGTCGTGCCGGTGACCCGTGCGACGTACAGAGCCTCCGCTCCGTCGAGCACCGCCAGGTGGACGTTCTCGCCGGTGGCCTCGTAGAGCGTTTGCAGGTGGGGGAGTGCCGTTTCGCGCAGCCGAAGGCTGACGGGGGCGAGCTCCCCGAGTTCCCAGAGTCCGGTGGCGAGTCGATAGCGGCCGGCCTCCCGGGAGAGGAATCCCAGGCCGATCAGCTCCGTGGCGATCCGATGCGCCGTCGACCGGGGCAACTGCGTCCGTTCGGACAGTTCGGCCAGGCTCAACTCGGAGTGCTCGGCGCTGAATGCTCCGAGAAGGGCGGCAGCGCGGCGCAGGACGGTCGGCCCGACGTCTGCGGTGCGGCCGGCCATGATTCGAGTGTAGGGAAACGCGGT
>JALYHS010000430.1 GCA_030776385.1 Actinomycetota bacterium | reverse complement strand
CGACCAGGCCAGCCCAGACCAAGTCCCAGAGGGCGGTAGCGAGGGTGGCATCGTCGACGGCACCGGCCGGCGACAGCGCTGCGGAGAGCTGGCGGAAGAAATATGCCCCCCCGCCGGTGAGCGCCAGCAGGATGCGGTCGTGCAGCTCGCTCGCGTCGGTGAGCGTCGGCTCGGCGAGGTTGAGCGGCGCGTTCTCGGCCAGGTGCAGGCTGAGCCAGCCGTCGTTGCCTGGCAGCTCGCCGCGTCCGGCCCAGAGCACCTCACCGGTCGTGGTCAGTTCGTCGAGCATCGCGGGCGAGTAGTCGCGCACGCGGCTCGGAAGGATCATGCTCTCCCACGCGGATGCCGGGATCGCCACCCCGGCGAGTTGATCGATCGCGGTCACCAGGCCGTCGATGCCGCGGAGGCCCGGGCGCGGTGCTCCGTGTGCGGCGCTCGCGCCGAGCGAGCCCACCTTCTGCCAGTCGGGAAGGAATCGTCCGAGCGCCGCCTGCGGCACCGGCTCGACCTCCGATCGCAGGGCGGCGAGGCTCCGGCTCCGCAGTCGACGCAGGACCTCGGCGTCGACCCACTCGGACCCGCTCGCGCCCGGTCGGAACTCGCCCTCGACCGCGCGACGCTCGGATGCCAGCCGGCGAAGCGCCTCCGTCACCACGGCGACGCCAAGTCCAAGTCGCGCGGCGGCCTCGCCGGCCGGGAACGGCGTGTGGGTGCGGGTGTAACGGCTCACGAGGTCGCCGACCGGATCCGATACCGGGTCGAGGAACACGGTTGGCACCCCGATCGGGAGCGGCACGCCGAGGGCATCGCGCAGTCGGCTGGCATCCTCGATCACCGCCCATCGCTGTTCGCCGGCGATCGTGGCGCGCAGCACGCGATTGGCGCGGGCGAAATCCTCCATCGCTGACGTGACGAATTCCGCCAGTGCACCGCGTGACTGACGTGCGGAATTCGGCAACTCAAGCTCGCGAGGAGCGAAACGGGCCACCAGTTCCTCGCTGGAGAGCGGCCCCAGCAACCGCAGCAGATCGAGCAGCCCCTCGGCATCTCTCGCGCGACGGTCGGGCGCGAGCCGCTGCAGCTCCTGCTCGAGCTGCTCGATGACGCGCGGGTCCAGCAGCTCCCGTAGCTCCGCACGGCCGAGCAGCTCGGCGAGAAGGGTCGGGTCGAGCGAGAGCGCGGCGGCCCTCCGCTCGGCCAGCGGCGAGTCGCCCTCGTACATGAATGCAGCGACATATCCGAACAGCAGGCTGCGCGCGAACGGCGAGGGGATCTCGGTCTCGACTTCGACCAACCGCACTTTGCGGGTCGCGATCTCCCGGGTGAGCTCGGCAAGCGCGGGAAGGTCGTAGACGTCCTGCAGAACCTCGCGCACCGTCTCCAGGATGATCGGAAAGCTCGGGTACTTGCGCGCCACCTCGAGAAGTTGCGCGCTGCGCTGACGCTGCTGCCACAGCGGTGACCTGCGGCCCGGGTTGTAGCGGGGGAGCAGGAGCGCGCGGGCCGCGCACTCCCGGAATCGCGAGGCGAACAGAGCACTCCCTCCGACCTCGCTGGTCACCAGGTCATCGAGTTCCTGCGGCTCGAACAGGAACAGTTCGGCGCCGGGAGGTTCGGCATCCGTCTCCGGAAGTCGCACCACGATGCCGTCGTCGCCCGCCATCGCCGAACCGTCGACACCGAGCCGCTCGCGGATGCGCGCCGTGACGGCAAGAGCCCATGGTGCGTGCACCGGCATGCCGTACGGGGAATGTAAGACCAGCCGCCAGTCGCCGAGTTCGTCGCGAAAGCGCTCGACGAGCAGCGTGGTGTCGGTTGGAACGGCCCCGGTGGCCGCTTTCTGCTCGGCCACGAAGGTGATCAGGTTGTTGACCGCCCACTCATCGAGTCCGGCTGCTTCGATCCGCGCCGTCATGTCGCCGCCCGCAGCCAACTCCCTCGTGAACGCCCCGATCGCCTTCCCGAGCTCCGCCGGACGTCCGAGTCCGTCCCCTTTCCAGAATGGCACGCGCCCCGGCTGCCCGAAGGCGGGCGACACCAGGACGCGATCCGACGTGATCTCCTCGATCCGCCAGCTCGTGGCGCCGAGCGCGAAGACGTCTCCCACTCGCGACTCGTAGACCATTTCCTCGTCGAGCTCGCCGACGCGGCGCGCGCCCTCCTCGCCGCCGACGATGAAGACGCCGAACAGGCCGCGGTCGGGGATGGTTCCGCCACTCGTGACGGCAAGCCGTTGCGCGCCGGGGCGGCCGGTGATCGTGCCGGCCACGCGATCCCAGACGATGCGGGGGCGCAGCTCGGCGAACTCGTCGCTCGGATACCGTCCGGCGAGCAGATCGAGCGTTGCCTCGAACGCGGAGCGGGGCAGCGTCGCGAAGGGCGCGGAGCGGCGAACCGTGTCCCACCAGTCCTCGACCTCGAGGGTGTCGAGTGCGACGGCCGCCACCGTCTGCTGCGCCAGGATGTCGAGCGGGTTCTGCGGGACCGCCAGCGCCTCGATCAGCCCGGTCCGCATCCGCTCGCTCGCAACCGTCGTGTGCAGGAGATCCGCGCGGTGTTTCGGAAACAGCACACCCTTGGAGATCTCCCCCACCTGATGCCCGGCACGGCCGACGCGCTGCAGACCGCTCGCGACGCTCGGTGGCGACTCGACCTGGATGACCAGGTCGACGGCGCCCATGTCGATGCCGAGCTCGAGTGAGCTGGTCGCGACGACGCAACGCAGGCGACCCGACTTGAGGTCGTCTTCGATGATGGCGCGCTGCTCCTTGGAGACGCTCCCGTGATGGGCACGGGCGAGGAGTGGCGGCGCGCCCTCGGTCTGGCCCGAGGCACCGATCATCTGCGCGGGCACCCCCGCTGATCGAGCCACTCCCGCTGATCGAGCCGGTCCGGCTGATCGAGCCGGTCGAGATCCCACGCCGACGGCGGTCTCGACAGGCTCGGCCAGCGACTCTTCGTACAGCTCATTGAGCGACGCCGTCAGACGCTCTGCCAGCCGCCGCGAGTTCGCGAACACGATCGTGGAGCGGTGCCGGAGCACCTCCTCGACGATCGCCGCATCGACGTGCGGCCAGATCGAGCCGGCGCTCTGCAGGGCGACCTCGTCGTCGTCGAGCGTCTCGGCGGTGGCGCGGGCCCCGAGCTCGGTCATGTCCTCCACCGGCACGACGACCCGCAGGTCGAAGGTCTTCTCGATGGGCGGCGCGACGATCGTCACCGGCGTCTGGCCGCCGAGGAAGCGCGCCACCTCCTCTGTCGGCCGCACCGTCGCCGACAGCCCGATGCGCTGCGCAGGACTCGGCAGCAGCAGGTCGAGGCGCTCGAGCGACACCGCGAGATGCGCCCCGCGCTTGGTCGCCGCCACGGCGTGGATCTCGTCGATGATCACCGTCTCGATCCCGGCCAGGGTGTCGCGAGCCGCGCTCGTGAGCATGAGGAACAGCGACTCCGGTGTCGTGATCAGGATGTCGGGGGGATCGCGCAGCAGCAGTCGCCGATCCGCCGCGGGGGTGTCGCCCGAGCGCACTCCGACCGTGATGACGGGCACCTCGCTGCCCACACCCTGAGCGGCCAGGCGGCGCGCGGTCTGCGTGATCCCGACCAGCGGCGAGCGCAGGTTGCGTTCGACATCCACGCCCAGCGCCTTCAGCGGTGAGATGTAGAGCACGCGCGTGCGGTGCTTCGGATTCCCGGGTCGAGGCGTGGTGGCAAGCCGATCCAGCGACCACAGGAAGGCCGAGAGTGTCTTACCCGAGCCGGTCGGCGCGACAACCAGTGCGTGTTTGCCGGAGCTGATCGCGTCCCAGG
>JALYHS010000429.1 GCA_030776385.1 Actinomycetota bacterium | reverse complement strand
GAGATAGCCAGTGCAGGGCCTGCGAGCGGTGCAGCAGGATCAGCCCGCGTTCCTGGGCCAGCAGGTATTCCGGATTCTGGGGCCAGATCGCACTCGTGAAGACGACCGTGTCCGCATCGCCGAGGTGTGCGGCCTCATGCCCGACGAATACGGTCGCGCCGTGCTCGCGGAGCGGCGGCAGGTACGGGCCCTCGTCGCGATCGGACCCGCTGACCTTCACCCCCGCGTCAAGCATCATGTGTGCGATGCCGCTCATGCCCGAGCCGCCGATGCCGATGAAGTGAACCCGGCCGAGTTCCTCGGGAACGTCGAGTGCGAGATCTGGCTTGAGAGGCATGAGGACCGAGTCTAGTTCGAGGCCCGTGGCCCCGCGCTGTCGCGTGCGGCACTCACCAGATCGACCATCCGGTCAGCGCCATCGCGCACGCCGATCGACTCCATGCGGGCCGCCATGTCCGCGAGCCTGGCGCGATCCCTCAGCAGAGCCGGCAACTGGGTCTCGACATATTCGGGGCTGAAGGAGTCGTCGGTCACGACGATGGCGGCTCCGGCGTGCACGGCGTCGCGGGCGTTGTACGCCTGCTCCCCGTTTCCGGCCGAGTACGGGACGAGCACGGCCGGGATGCCGAGCGCCGCGAGTTCGGCCAGAGTCCCGGCGCCGGAACGCGAGATCGCCAGATCAGTGACGGCGAGGGCCAGCTCCATGCGGTCGCAGTATTCGAGGAGGTGGTACCCGGCCAGACCGGGATCGGCGACGGGCGAGCGCGAGCCGGTGATGTGGAGCACCTGCCAGCCGCTTCCGAGCAGGGCGGCGACCGACTGCGACACGCTGCCGTTGATGCGACGAGCCCCGGTGGATCCGCCGGTCACCAGCAGGGTCGGCATCCGGTCATCGAGGTCGAAGAGCGCTCGCCCCTCTGCGCGCGCCGACACCGCATCGAGCTGCTCGATCTCGCGCCGCAGCGGGAGCCCGACCACGGTCGAGTGCGCGAGAGAGGTGCTGGCGAAGGTGACACCGACGAATCTCGTGAGCCGCGCGCCGAACCGGTTCGCAATCCCGGGTTTTGCGTTCTGCTCGTGGAGCACCAGCGGCAACTTCTCGAGCCGGGCGGCCCGGTATGCCGGGGCGGAGGCATAGCCGCCGAAGCCCACCACGACATCCACGTGCCGCTCGCTGAGGATGCCGCGCACCTGGGCGACCGTGGTGCGCCATTTCGCCGGGAATTCGAGCGCCGCCCGGTTCGGACGCCGCGGGAAGGGCAGCCGCGGGATGGTCAACAGCTCGTAGCCGCGCTCCGGAACGAGTCGGGCTTCGAGGCCCTCTGCCGTCCCGAGCACGAGGATCTTGGCGTCCGGCTCGCGCTCGCGCAGGCGATCGGCGGTGGCGAGCAGGGGATTGACGTGACCGGCGGTCCCCCCGCCCGCGAAGAGGTACGTGGTCACCGCGGGAGCGCGGTCTCGGGCTGGGGCTCGGGGCGATGACGAGCGAAGGAGAGCACGACACCAATGGCCGCCAGGGTCGTGATCAGGGCGGAGCCGCCCGCCGAGACCAGCGGGAGCGGCACTCCGAGCACCGGGAGCAGCCCGAGCACGACTGCGATGTTGACGAAGGCCTGGCCGATGATCCAGACCATGGCCGCGCTGGTCGCGATCTTCGCGAAGGGGTCGCGCGACATCCGGATGATGCGGATGAAGCAGATGGCGAGCAGCACGAACAGGAGGAGCACGAGGATCGCTCCGACGAGTCCGAGTTCCTCACCGATGATCGAGAAGATGAAGTCATTGTCGGCCTCCGGGACCCACGACCATTTGCCTGTCGAGTTGCCGAGTCCCACCCCGAACACGCCGCCGTGCGCGAGGGCCTGCCAGCCGTGGGTGGTCTGGTAGCAGTCGCCGGATGCCTTCGAGGGGTCCGTGCAGCCGCTCAGCCAGGCCGAGATCCGATTCGTGCGCGAGGTGCGGATCGAGGCGGCGACCAGCCCGATCACCGCCATCACAGTGACCACCGAGAGCACGATGCGCAGGCGCACCCCGGCGTAGAAGAGGGCACCGAGCACGATGCTCAGCAGGATCACCGAGGTCCCGAGGTCGCTTCCGGCCAGCACGAGTCCGGTGGCGATTGCGACGACGGGCCCGATGGTGAGTGCCATCCGGCGCCAGTCATCGAGGAGTTCACGTCGTGTCGTCAGAATCCAGGCAAGCCAGAGCACGAATGCGAGCTTGACGAGCTCCGACGGCTGGGCATTGAACGCCCCGAGATGGATCCAGTTGCGGTTACCGCCGTACGCGAATCCCAGTGGCGTGAACACCAGCAGTTGCAGGCCGATGCCCACGAAGACCCCGATGCGGGCCCAGCGCTTCCAGAACGAGATCGGAGCTCGCGCCGCGATCAGCATCACCGGCACTCCGATGAGCGCGTACAGCCCCTGCCTGGTCGCGATCGCGAAGAAGTCCTTGCTGCTGACGTAGGACAGGATCGATGAGGAGGAGAGCACCATCACCAGGCCGAAGAGCACCAGGAAAAGGGTGGTGCCCAGGAGCAGGAAGTATTCCGGCGTCTCCGCGGCGAACAGGCGTCGAACGGCGACGACCGCCGAACGCGGGGCCTTCGCGTCATCCGGCTGCGCGGGCCGGGGAGGCTGCGAGCCGGGCTGCGGAGGCTGCGCACCGGGGCGGACCGGGGGTCGCGTCGTGGTCACGAGTGCCTCCCCTTCGTGCTCTTTCCGCGAGAGCCGGGTCAGCCCTGCTCGTCCAGCTGCTCGCGCACCGCCTGGGCGAATCGGGTTCCCCGGTCCGCGTAGTCCGTGAACTGGTCCATCGATGCGGCGGCCGGCGCGAGCAGCACCACGTCCCCCGATCGGGCGATGGATGCTGCAGCCCGCACGGCAGCGGACATCACTCCCCCAGTCTCCCCGCCGGTGACCTCCACCACCGTGACGCCGGGCGCGTGTCGCTCGAACGCGTCGCGGAGCGCCGAGCGATCCGCGCCGATCAGCACAGCGGCTTTCAGCCGTTTCGCGTGCTTGGCGACGAGCGGCGCGGGATCGGTCCCCTTCAACAGCCCGCCCGCGATCCAGACGACATTCGAGAACCCCGAGAGCGCTGCATCTGCCGCGTGCGCGTTGGTCGCCTTCGAGTCGTCCACCCACAGGATGCCGCCGCTCTCGGCCACGACTTCGGTGCGGTGATGGTCCATTCGGAAGGCACGGATGGCATCCCGCACCTGGGCAGGCGTGACCCCGGCCGCGCGGGCGAGGGCGGCTGCGGCCAGCACGTTCGCTGTCATGTGCGGCGAATCCATCCCGCTCGGGATGAGGTCGCCCATCGTCGCGAGTTCGAGCGCCGAGGTGCGCCGCTCCTCGAGGAAAGCGCGATCCACGAGGATCCCGTCGACCAGCCCGACGTCGCTCGGGCCTGGCACGCCGAGGCCGAAGCCGATCGCGCGCGCTCCGTCCTGCACGGTGGCATCCTCGACCATCTGGCGGGTGGCGAGGTCGGCGAGGTTGTAGACACAGGCGATGCGCACGTTGTCGTACACCTTGGCCTTCGCGTTGCGATACGCCTCGCGGGAGCCGTGCCATTCGAGGTGGTCGTCGGCGAGATTCAGGCAGACGGATGCGAGCGGAGCCAACACCCCGCCCGGGTTGCGATTCACCCAGTGCAGTTGGTGGCTCGACAGCTCGATCACCAGCACGTCGAACCCCTGCGGATCGCGGATCGCGTCCAGCACGGGGATCCCGATGTTGCCGGCGGGCGCCGCGCGCAGTCCCCCGCTGACCAGCATCGTTGCCGTGAGCTGCGTGGTCGTGGTCTTGCCGTTGGTTCCGGTGATGCAGATCCAGTCGGCCGGCAGGCCGTCTGCGCGGACCACCTTGTCGCGAAGTCGCCAGGCGAGCTCGATGTCTCCCCAGATCTCCAGGTCCTGTTCTCGAGCCCAGATCAGCAGTGGATGCTCCGGCGGGAAGCCGGGCGAGACTACGAGCAGCTCGGCCTCGAAGCCCGCGAGGGCGGGCGGGACCGCCGCATCCGCTTCGACGAAGGTTGCCCCGATGACGTTGAGGAGCTCGCGGTGCTCCTCGGTGGAATCGCGCGCGACGACCAGCACCTCGCAACCCAACTCGACCAGGGTGTCCGCCACCGAGAACCCGGTGACGCCGAGCCCCAGAACCGCGACTCGCAAACCCGCCCAGTCGCCGCGCCAGCTGGTGAGCTCGGAGAGGTCGCGACGGTCATCAGTGCGACTGGCATCCATGTTGTCGGTACTCACCTCAGCGGCTGACCCATTCGAGGTAGAACGCGCCGACCCCGGCCGCGACGAACAGGGCGGCGATGATCCAGAACCGCACGACGATGGTGATCTCCGCCCAGCCCTTGAGCTCGAAATGATGTTGCAACGGACTCATCAGGAAGACGCGTCTCCCCTGCCCGAACCGCCACTTGGTGACCTTGAAGTATGCCCGCTGCACGATCACCGAGCCGGTGACGATGAGGAACAGACCGCCGATCAGCACGAGGAGGAGCTCGGTACGGCTCACGACCGCGAGTGCGGTGAGCGCGCCGCCGAGGGCGAGCGAGCCGGTGTCCCCCATGAAGATCTGAGCGGGGGCGGTGTTCCACCAGAGGAAGCCGACCAGGGCTCCGACGATGCAGGCGGCGACCACCGCGATATCGAGTGGATCCCGTGCGTCGTAGCACTTGTACTCGACCACCTGAGCGCGGACGCTGAAGCATGACTGATTGTTCTGCCAGAACCCGATGAACAGGTAGGCCGAGACGGCGAAGATGGAGGCCCCCGTGGCGAGCCCGTCGAGCCCGTCTGCGACGTTGACGCCGTTGGATGCGCTCACCGTCATGACGTTGATCCAGATGACGAAGAGCAGGATCCCGACGATCGGACCGAAGGCGTAGAGGTTCAGCCACGGGATGCGGCGGACCGCCGAGATGTAGGTCGAGGCCGGCGTCAGACCGTTCTCGTCGAGGAAGAGCCGCGAGATCGCCAACAACGCGAAGATCGTGCCGATGATCACCTGCCCGGCGATCTTCGCCCAGCCGCTGAGGCCCAGGCTGCGCTGCCTTCGGGTCTTCACGAAGTCGTCGATGAAACCGACTGCGCCAAGGCCTCCCATCATCCCGAGCACGAGCACCGCCACCATCGTCCACGGGACGCCCGCAACCAGATGGCCGAGGAGGTAGCCGAAGGTCGACCCGAGAATGAAGACGATGCCGCCCATGGTGGGCGTGCCGCGCTTCGTGTGATGAGACTTCGGTCCGTCGTCGCGAATGAACTGGCCCCAGCCGAGCCGTTTGAACAGGCGCGCAAAGGCTGGGGTGAGAAAGAGTGTGAAAGCGAGAGCGAACCCCGCGCCGCACAGCAGGCCGACCACTTAGCCTGCCTCGCCGAGACGGTCGCCGAGAAACCTGAGGTTCGCCGACTTGGATGATTTCACCAGCACGATATCGCCGGTGCCCAGGTCTTCACGCAGCAAATCGTATGCCTCCTCTGGCGTACCCACGTAAACGGACTCGCCGTCCCACGACCCCTCGAGCCCCGCTGCGTTGTGGATGTGCCGGGCCCCGTAGCCGACCACAATGAGCTTTCGGATGTTGAGACGCACCACAAGCCGCCCGATCCGATCGTGTTCCTCCTGCGCGAATTCACCCAGCTCAGCCATCTCCCCGAGCACCGCGATAGTGCGATCGGTTTGCCCGCGCACCTGCGCGAGGGTCTTGAGCGCTGCGGCCATCGAATCCGGGCTCGCGTTGTAGGCGTCGTTGATGACGATCGCCCCCGAGGCCGGTAGCAGCACCTCCATCCGCCAGCGCTCGGC
>JALYHS010000428.1 GCA_030776385.1 Actinomycetota bacterium | reverse complement strand
TCATCCGGCAGGATCAAGTGCCCGTCCGCGTCGCGAACCTCCAGACCGAGGTTCTTCCAGACCTTGACACCCCGCGCCCCGGCGTCCGCGCTGGCCTTGAGTTGCCGGCGCAGTCGATCTGGTCCGTCGTCTGCCGCCAGTTGAGCCCACTCGATCCACGCGAAGGTCGCGATCCGATCGGGGAACCGGGCGTCGTAGCGGTGCAGGTTCGCCTCCAGCTCCTCACCCCAGAACCCGTCGAGGTTCACCAGCAGCTCCACGTTGCTCTCGTCGAGAACATCGATGAGGTCGGCGGGCTCGTCGAACATCCACTTCCCATCGTTCAACCAGCGACCGATGTGGTTGTGCACGTCGATCGAGGGAACCAAGCTCCTGGTCACCTCCTGGCGGGGGAGAACGAGCTCGGTGGCCGGCTTCCAGCGCGTGAAGGGAGTCTGCGCCAGCGCTCCCCAATCCGGAAGCTCAGCCATGCGTCGGTGTCCTTCCTGGTTCGATCACGTACTTCATCACGTCGTCGTCGCCATTGTGATCCATGGCGAAGGTCAATCCTTCGAGACCGAAGACGTCCGTCACGAGTGGATCAAGTTCGACAGCGCCCGAGGAGACAAGAGCGATCGCGGTCGGCCAGGTGTCGACATATCGAAAGAGGCCGGAGACCGTGAGTTCGCGGCTCTGCACCAGGTAGACGTCGAGGGGAACAGTGGGAGATCCCATTCCCACGAGAATCGCGGTGGCGCCGGGCCGAAGGGCTCGAAGTCCAGCCTGAACCGCGGAGCTGACACCGGATGCGTCGATGTAGGCGTCCACCGATTTGTCATGAAGCTGCTCGGAACTCGGATCGATCGCGGTCGTGGCTCCGAACCTGAGCGCAGTGGAGCGGCGTGCCACGAGGGGGTCCGAGACGACGATTCGGGTCGCTCCGAATGCGCGTGCCGCCTGCGCGATGAGGATGCCGATCGGGCCTGCACCGGAGATCAGCAGGCTCGATCCGGGAACGACGTGCGCCTTGCGGACGGCCGCGAGAGCGACCGACAGCGGCTCGATGAGCGCCGCCGCGTGGTCGCTGATGTCGTCTCCGATCGGGTAGGCGAAGTCGGCGGGAACGGCGAGGTACTCGGCGAACGCACCGTCCACTGGTGGCGCCGAGAAGAACTGCATCGACTCACAGAGGTTGTAGCGCCCGGTCAGGCAGTATGTGCAGCGTCGGCACGGTCGCTGCGGCTCGATCGAGACGCGTTCCCCGATCCGGCTCTGTTCGACCCCGGGGCCGACCGCGACGATTGTTCCGGATGCTTCGTGGCCGAGGATCACGGGCGCATCGACGACGAGGTCGCCGATGCGGCCGTTCTCATAGAAGTGAACATCCGAACCGCACAGCCCCACGGCCGCGATCTTCACGAGCACATCGAACGGTTCCATCGGTGGCACGGGCACCGTCTCGACGGAGAGTCGGCGCGCTGCCCCGAGTACCGCAGCTCGCATCATGATCGGGATTTCCATATGGTGCGCTCCTTTGCGCCGCAGGCGACGTCGGGATCTCCGGAGAGAATATGTTCGACTTCCATCATATTCCTCTCGAATCTCGGCGATAATCGGTTCAAAGTGTTCATTTGGTTACACGCAACGGTCCGGGGCAATGGCAATCGGTGACGAGGATCTCGCAGGGCAGACCGCCCTGATCACGGGTGCATCCCGGGGCATCGGCGAGGCAATTGGATGGGCCCTCGGGCGACGGGGGGCTCACGTCGTCCTCACCAGTCGAACGCCGGCTGATACTCACGCGTTGGCCACAAGGATGACCGAGAAAGGGCTGACCGCAACCGGCCTCGAACTCGACGTGCGGGACGAGCATGACGTCGCCGCGGTCGTGGCTCAGGTGGCTGGGACGCTGGGTGGCATCCAGATCCTCGTCAACAACGCCGGCACGTCGGGGCCTCCGGCTCCCGTGTGGGAGACGTCGACGGAGTTCTTCGACGACATGCTGAGGGTGCACCTGATGGGGACGTTCTTCTGCGTTCGGGCGGTAGTACCCCACATGCTCACCGCAGGTTACGGGCGAATCGTGAACGTGGTGAGTGTTGCTGGGAAAGAGGGCAATCCGCAGAAAGGTGCGTATTCCGCAGCGAAAGCCGGAGTCATCGGCCTGACCAAGTCCCTGGCGAAGGAGCTCGCAACCTCCGGCATCCTCGCCAACGCCGTTGCCCCCACCGTCGTCGAGACTGACCTTCTCGCCCAGTCGACACCGGAGCATGTGGCGATGCTCACCGCGAAGATCCCGATGGGGCGGCGAGGGACGCCGCTCGAAGTCGCCGAAATGGTCGCCTGGGCGGCGTCGCCCAGATGTTCGTTCACGACCGGCGCCGTCTTCGACGTCAGCGGTGGGCGGATGACCTACTGACCGAAGACCACCCGATGGCGCCCGGCGCCCGGAAAGGACCATCCCGTCTCATGGCTCGCGTTCCCTACGTTCCACTGGCCGATATCGACCCGGTGCACAGTGATCTGATTCGCCGCCCGATCAACCTGGGCCAGGCGCTCGTCAACAGTTCCCGCGGCTACGGGAATCACCACATGCTCGGACGATGGATCCGGGAGGAGTCCACGATCGATTCCCGGCTGCGGGAGCTGCTCATTCTTCAGGTCGGATTCGTGGCCCGCAACGATTACGAGGTCAGTCACCACGTCAAGCTCAGCCGAGCGTTCGGGGTCACGTCGGAGGACATCCAGTCGCTCGTGGCCTATTCGAAGGGTCGACCCACGAACTTCAGCGAACTCGAACGCGCAGCGCTGCGTGCCGCCACCGAACTCACGGTGAACGCCGACATCTCCGACGAGATCTGGGCGAAGCTCGCTGAGAATTTCGATGCGGAACAACTGGTCGAAATCGTCCTCATCATCGGGTACTACAACCACGTGGTTCGGTTGCTCAGCGCTCTCCGTATCGATGTCGAGCCCGAATACGAGGAGTATCTCGCGGATTCCAACTAATCCGATTAGTATTATTGCTCGTGACCACCGTCAGAGCAGACTCCTTGGCGACGTGGACCGCTGCGGTTCTGGAATCGTGGGGATACGCCTCGGCCGATGCCGGATTCATCGCTGATTCGCTGGTCGACGCCAACCTCCGCGGCGTGGACTCGCACGGCGTCTTGCGGTTGCCCGCGTACGCTCGGCGGGTCGAGGAGCACCTGGTCGTTCCGACCGCGCGACCGATCGTCACGCGGAGCGGAGGTGCCATCGCCGTCGACGCGAATGGAGCTCCCGGCCAGCTCGCGGCGCGCGACGCGGTCGAGCGCCTCGTCACGACCAGCAGGGAACTCGGCGTGGCCTTTGCCACCGTGAGGGGCAGCACCCACTTCGGTGCGGCTGGCTACTACGCACGACTGCTGGCAGCCGAGGGGCAGGTGGCCTTCGTGGTCTCGAACTCCGAACCCGCCGTCGTGCCCCATGGCGGTTCGCAAGCTCTGCTCGGTACCAATCCTCTGGCTTTCGCGGCGCCGACCGGGGGAGCACCCGTGAGCCTGGACATGGCGACAAGCACAGTCGCGATGGGCAAGGTCGCGGTGGCACTGGCACAGCACGAGAAGATCCCCGCGGATTGGGGAGTCGATGAGGGCGGCAAGGGCACCACCGATCCCGCGGCCGTCACGGCTCTGCTCCCCATGGGTGGGCCAAAAGGATACGGCCTCGCGATGATCGTCGAGATCCTCGGCGGCGTGCTGAGCGGGGCCGCGATCGCCCATGACCTGGGCAACATGTACACGGACTTCGAGCGACCGCAGAATGTCGGTCACTGGATGCTGGCGCTCAACATCGAGGCGGTGATGCCCATCCCGATGTTCGCGGAGCGCATGCAGAGCCTCATCGCCATGGTGCGCGCAACACCGGCCACGGATGCCGCACGGCCGGTGCTGCTGCCTGGCGAGCCGGAAGACATCGTGAGTGCGGTCCGGTCGGCTGACGGGATCCCGCTGCCGGACGACACGGTGGCGGAACTCTCGGCGTTGGGCGATCGCTATGGCGTGCCGTTTCTCTCGGCCACTCGATGAAGGTCCTGATCCCTCGCTCCTTGGAGCTGACCCTCGACGTCCCTGACGGTGACTCGCTCGTGTCCTACGACCCCACCCTGCCGGTCGCCGACGCCGATCTGGATGCGCAGGTTCTGATCGCGGACGGCAACACCGCCGCGCAACTCGCGGATACAGCGGAGCGACTCGTTCACCTGCTCTGGGTGCAGAGCCTGGCGGCAGGCACCGAGGCGATGTTGACGGCGGGCTTGCGAGAGGGAGTCGTGATCACCTCGGGTCGCGGGCTGCACGACGCCACGGTCGCAGAACACACATTGGCACTCGTCCTCTCCGGGCTCCGCAGCCTTCCGACGCTCGGCAGACTGCAGCAGCGTCACGAGTGGTCGAACCAGTTCGGAGGGGCGCAGCGGGAGGGGCCGAATGATCCGTTGATCACCCTCGCCGGGGCGAACGTGACGATCTGGGGCTTTGGCAGCATCGCGGCCGCACTCGCCCCGTTGCTTCGCGCACTCGGGGCGCACGTCGTCGGTGTCGCTCACACCGCCGGGGAGCGAGCCGGATTCCCGGTGATCGCCGTCGATGAGCTCGATGCGCGGCTGGCCGTCACCGACATCCTGATCGGGATCATTCCCGGCAGCCCCGAGAACCGGCAGGTCATCGATGCCCGGCGGATCGGGCTGCTCCCCGCGCGCGCGTGGATCATCAACGTGGGCCGGGGCTCGACTCTCGACGAGACGGCGCTGCTGCAGGCATTGCGCGACGGCCGGATCGCCGGCGCGGCGCTCGATGTCTTCGAACACGAACCCCTTCCACCCGAGTCGCCACTGTGGGACGAGCCTCGACTCACCATCACGCCTCACTCTGCGGGCGGCCGTCCGCGGGGAGCCGCCGCCTTGATCACCAGAAATCTTGACGCACTGCATCGCGGTGTCCCCCTGGAGAACGTCGTCCCGCGAACATGACCAGCTACGGAAGCGAGCAACAGACATGAGCACTTCACTTCGCCATCTCACCCGGGACAATGTCACGACGGCGCTGGTGCAGATCTCCCTCGACCTCACCTCGGTGAAGGACGCGCTCGAGACGGCGACGGTTGCGGTCGAGGCCGGGGTCGACTGGATCGAGGTGGGTACTCCTCTCATCCTCGCCGAGGGCTTGCACGGGGTGCGCGCGCTGCGAAAGGAATTTCCGAATCATCCCATCGTGGCCGACCTGAAGACGATGGACGGCGGCTACCTCGAGGCGGAGATGATGGCCGATGCGGGTGCCGATGCCGTCGTGGTGATGGGTCAGGCCCACGACGCCACCGTGATCCGCGTCTGTGAGGCGGGGGAGAAGTTCGGACTTTTGGTGATGGGCGACGACCTGGCCACGACCGCCCGCGTCACGGAGGCCGCGCGTCTCGAGGCTCTCGGCGTCGGCATGATCATCCACCACATCGGGTACGACCACCGGGGCATGTTCCCGGCACCGAGTCCGCTTCGTGACCTGGCGGCGATCGTCGCAGCGACGACGATCCCGGTGCAGGCGGTGGGCGG
>JALYHS010000427.1 GCA_030776385.1 Actinomycetota bacterium | reverse complement strand
GGAAGCGCCGGGATGATCTCCGCAGCCAGAGCGGCCGTCGGATGCGCGAGCGACGCGAGCAGCGCTCCCCCCGCGACGCCGCCGAGCAGAAGCGGCACCATGACCATGGCCAGGTGCGAGCCCACCTCCTCGACCTCCTCCGAGATGACCGAGCACTTGGTGCAGCTGAGCAGGTGCTGCTCGACCCGCTCCGTCTCGCGAGCGGTGAGCCCGTGACGCGCCCGATCGCCGAGCCGGGACATCGTCCAGCGGCAGTCCGTCGAGGTGCCGTCGTTCGAGATGTGGGCCTGCAACCAGGCGGTACGCAGACCCTCGCGAGCGCGGTATGACAACGCGGCGACACCGTTCGCGGTGAGACCCATCAACGGGGCGACCTCGTGCGGGTCCATGCCCTCCACCTCGGTGTACCAGAGCACCGTCTGCCAGCGCTCGGGAAGGGTGCGGAACGCCTTCGCGGTCAGGGTGCGGTCAAGGGCCCACGCGGCAGGGTCATCCGGGATTCGATCGTCCTCGAACTCTTCGATGACGTCGACCTGGACGTCCTTCGAGGCGGCACCCCACGAGCTGGCGAGGTTGCGAATCGTCGTGTAGAGGTACGGACGGAAGGCGCCGGTGGGTCCGCCGCCCGCCAAAACACGTTGGAAGATGCGCGCGTATGCCTCGCTGACGAGATCATCGGCATCAATCGACGACGTGAACTGGCGGGCGACGCGAGCAGCGGAGCGATAGTGGCGTCGCCACAACTCGGCGAAAGCGCTCGTATCCCCCGATCGAGCGCTTTCGATCAACTCCGTGTCCGAAGTGGTGAGCTTCGAATCTTGACTGCTCATCCCCCTGATCCTTTTCCGGGCCTCTCATGTCCCTTAGGTCGAGAAGGCGTCCATGGAAAATCCACAGCCCGACGTCCTCACTAGGAGAGACTGCCCTGTTGCTTCACTATGACGCGGCTTTCCGAGCGTACCTCACCCCCCTTTCGGGGTTCAGGCGATCCTGTTCGGGGGTAATGAGACACCGGGGGTTCGGAGCGGTAGCGTCGAGGGAGGGAACCGTTCATCGACGAACCGGTTCACGAAGGGCCAACTCCATGACAGCACAACGCACCGCACTCGTGACCGGCGCCGCACGCGGCATCGGCGCTGCGATCGCCGCTCGACTCGCCGCGGACGGCTACGCCGTCGGTGTGATCGACCTGAAGGAGACGGACACCGCCGCGACGGTCTCCGCCATCACCGAAGCCGGAGGTCGGGCGGTGGGAGTCGGGGCGGACGTCTCGGACGGCGCGGCGGTGAAAGCGGCGGTCGCGACCGTCGCCGACGCGCTCGGAGCGCCGACCGTCCTGGTGAACAACGCCGGCATCCTGCGCGACAATCTGCTCTTCAAGATGAGCGACGGCGACTGGGATGCGGTGATGAACGTGCACCTGCGCGGCGCGTTCCTGATGAGTCGCGAGGTCCAGGCGCATCAGGTCGAGGCCCAATGGGGCCGGATCGTCAACCTCTCGAGCACCTCCGCGCTCGGAAACCGCGGCCAGGCGAACTATGCGGCGGCGAAGGCCGGACTGCAGGGCTTCACCAAGACGCTGGCCATCGAGCTAGGCCGCTACAACGTGACCGTGAACGCCATCGCACCTGGCTTCATCGCGACCGACATGCTGCGCGCGACGGCTGAGCGGATGCGGGTGCCGTTCGAGGACTTCCTGGCCGGCGCCGCGAAGGAGATCCCGGTCGGGCGGGTCGGGTATCCGGATGACGTGGCCACCGCGGCATCCTTCTTCTGTTCCGAGGGAGCGGGCTTCGTCAGCGGACAGGTGCTCTACGTCGCCGGCGGGCCGAAAGCATGAGCGAGAGCACCGCCGCGCGCAGCGTGGCCTCCCCCGCCGAACTCTCGAACCTGGTCGGCACGGAGTCCGTCGGCGAGGAATGGCTCACCATCGATCAGGGCCGCATCGACGCTTTCGCGGGCGCGACGGGCGACTTCCAGTGGATCCACGTGGAGCCGGAGCGGGCGGCATCCGGGCCTTTCGGCGCCACCATCGCACACGGCTATCTCACGCTCGCGCTGCTGCCCACTCTCACCGAGGGGCTGCTCGAGGTGGGCGGCATCCGGATGGCGGTGAACTACGGTCTCGACAAGGTGCGCTTCCTGCAGCCGGTACTCGTCGGGTCCCGCGTGCGGGCCCGCAGCGAGGTCATGTCCGTGGCGGAGAGCAGCCAGGGATACCGGGTTGGAATGCAGATCACCGTCGAGATCGAGGGTTCGAGCCGCCCCGCACTGATCGCCGACACCATCGTGCTCTTCGTCACCGCGTGAGCGACCGCTACGGCCACGTCGCCCCCTTCCCGACCCGGTGGAGCGACAACGACGTCTACGGCCACCTCAACAACACGATCTACTACGCCGCGATGGACACCACCATCAACGTCTGGCTCATCCGCTCGGCGGGTTTCGACCCGGAGACCGCCGAGGCGATCGCAGTGTGTGTCTCGTCGGGCTGTGAGTTCGTGGCCTCAGCGTCGTTCCCCGAGCAGCTCGAGATCGGCCTGCGGACGGGGCGCGTCGGCACCACGAGCGTGACCTGGGAGCTCGGCGTGATGCGAGCGGGCTCGACGGAACCTCTCGCCACCGGCACGTTCGTTCACGTGTTCGTGGACCGAGCAACGCGCCGTCCCGTGCCGATTCCGGCGGCCATCCGCGCGGCCATCGAGCGCGAACTGGCGGCGTAGGCTCGGCTCATGGCGACGACGACGCAGCCCGGGATCGATGCGGCGCGGTTCTCCGGGTGGCTGGCGCAGGTGCATCCGGAGCTGTCGACGGGGGCTGAGTTGACCGCCACCCGCTTGGCCGGCGGCCTCTCGAATCTCACCTATCGCCTCGATGG
>JALYHS010000426.1 GCA_030776385.1 Actinomycetota bacterium | reverse complement strand
AGCCCCTCGAGGCCGTGCGCGAGCACCGAGGCGAACCCGCGGGTGGTCGGCGCCTCGGCCGGCGCGGTCGCGTGCACGTGCACGACACCCGCCTCGAGCTCCGACTTCACGAACACGGGCGCCTGGCACTCGGGCACCCGCTCGAGGAGCTCCGGCGAGTCGCCGAACCGCTCGGGCAGCGGCGGGAGGTCGTCGGCGTACTCGAGGAGGAGCAGGAGCCGTTCGCGGGGCTCCACCGCGAGGAACTCCTCGCGGATCGCGTCGAGCTGGGTGGTCATCCCACCAGCGTCGCAGGTGCGTCGCCGGGTTGCTCCCCCCTGACGATCGGCACCTGCACCGCGCTGCCCCACTCCGTCCACGACCCGTCGTAGTTCCGGACGCCCTCGTAGCCGAGCAGGTGGGTGAGCACGAACCAGGTGTGGCTCGAGCGCTCGCCGATACGGCAGTAGGCGATGACGTCGTCGCCCGGGGTGAGCCCGGCGCCGTCCTGGTAGATCGCCTCGAGCTCCTCGCGGGAGCGGAACGTGCCGTCGTCGGCGGCGGCCTTCGCCCAGGGCACGTTCTGCGCCGTCGGGATGTGCCCGGCCCGGAGCGCGGACTCCTCCGGGTACTCCGGCGCCGTGGTGCGCTCACCCGTGTACTCGAGGGGGCTGCGGACGTCGATCAGGGGCGAGCCGAAGTGCGCGAGGACGTCCTCCTTGAACGCCCGGACGCCGGAGTCGTCCCGCGCGACGACGGGGTAGTCCACGGCCTGCCGGACGCTCGCCTCGCGGGTGAGGGGCCGGCCCTCCGCGATCCACTTCGCCCGGCCGCCGTCGAGCAGACGCACGTCCTCGTGGCCGAACAGCGTGAAGACCCAGAGCGCGTACGCGGCCCACCAGTTGCTCTTGTCGCCGTAGACGACGAGCGTCGCGTCGCGCCGGATGCCGAGGCGCCCGAACAGGGCCGCGAAGCCCTCGCCGTCGATGTAGTCGCGGGTGACCGGGTCGTTGAGGTCGGTGTGCCAGTCCACCTTCACCGCGCCGGGGATGTGGCCGGTCTCGTACAGCAGCACGTCCTCGGAGGACTCGATCACCACGACGTCCTCGTCGCGGAGGTGCTCGGCGAGCCAGGTCGTGGAGACCAGTCGCTCGGGGTGCGCGTAGGCAGCGAATCGTGCGGTGTCGTCCTGGTCCGTCATGCTTCCTCCTCGGTGCCGCCGACCGGGCGCTCGAGACCGCGGCGATACGCTGCCTCCGCCGCCCAGGCGGTCCTCCGACCTTAGGCAGAGAAGGTGACCACCCGTGGCGCGAGCCTGCTTCTGTGACGTCCGGTGGCGTCGGTGACTGCGCACCGCCGACTCGCGGACGTGGTGCCGCAGGTCGATCCGGCCCGGATGGCGGCCTCCCTCGTGCCGCCGCGCCAGTTCGTCGACGCCCGGCTGGAGAACTACCGCCCCGATCCCGAGCACCCCTCGCAGGCCGGGGCGGTGCAGGCGGTCCGTGCGTTCGCGCACACGTGGTCCGACCGGCCGCGATCGGGCGGTCTGTTCCGGCGCGGTCCGAAGCCGGCCCCCCAGCGCCCCGGTCTGTATCTCGACGGCGGCTTCGGCGTCGGCAAGACCCACCTCCTCGCCGCCCTGTGGCACCTCGCCCCCGGGCGCAAGTACTTCGGCACGTTCATCGAGTACACCGCGCTGGTCGGTGCGCTGGGCTACGCAGAGGCGGTGCGCCTGCTCTCCGGCGCGACCCTGATCGCGATCGACGAGTTCGAGCTCGACGACCCCGGCGACACGATGCTGATGTCCCGCTTCCTCGGCGAGCTCGTCAAGGGCGGCACCCGCATCGGTGCGACGTCGAACACGCCGCCGAACGCGCTGGGGGAGGGGAGGTTCGCGGCCGCGGACTTCCTCCGCGAGATCCAGGGCCTGTCCGATCGCTTCACGACGGTGCGGATCGGCGGCCTCGACTACCGCCGGCGCGACGCGGCGGAAGCCGCCGTCGCTGCTGGGGACGCCGCAGTCGAGGCGCTGCCGGACGACCCCGCCACCACGGTGGACGAGTTCGGTGCGCTGATCGAGCACCTCTCGACGGTGCATCCGGCGCGCTACGTGGGACTGGTGGACGGCGTGCGCACCGCTGGTCTGCTGCACGTGACGGCGTTGCCCGGCCAGGCGGAGGCGCTGCGCTTCGTCGCGCTCGTGGACCGGCTGTACGACGCGCAGGTGCGCATCGTCGCCGGTGGCCTGCCGCTCGACGAGGTGTTCGGCGAGGACATGCTCGCGGGCGGGTATCGGAAGAAGTACCTGCGGGCGATCTCGCGGCTGGTCGCGATGACGCACGCCCCCGACGTCGGCGGAGCCTGAGCCTCAGCGCTCCCGGTCCGGTTCGGGAGCCCCCGCTCGGCACCCCGAAACACGACGTTCACACAGCGGGCCGATTCGTAACGCGCGGGAAACACGGGGCGACGGGCCGCGAAACGTCCCTCCATCACACTCGAGTCGGATTCCTCGTGCACCCGCGCTCGCCGCGGCGGCTCGACAGCAGCCCTCGCACGGGAAGCCTCCCTCCCGCACGAAACAGAGAGGTCCCCTGGTCTTTATGGCCCCGATTCTGCTCGACGCGACCACGGACGCGATCACCACCAATCTCAACTCGCTGTGGCTCATGGTGGCCGCGGCCCTCGTCCTGCTCATGACGCCCGGCGTGGCGTTCTTCTACGGCGGCATGGTCAAGGCGAAGAGCGTCATCAGCATGATGATGATGAGCTTCGGCGCGATCGCCCTGGTCGCCGTCCTCTTCGTCCTCTACGGCTACTCCATGGCGTTCAGCCAGGGTTCCGGCTGGATCATCCGCGGCGTGATCGGCAACCCGTTCGCCAGCTTCGCGCTCATCCCGCAGCTGACCTCGGGTGCCGGCGGCGGCGCGAACCTGAATGCGCTCGCGTTCGCCGGGTTCCAGGCGACGTTCGCGATCATCACGGTCGCGCTGATCTCGGGCGCGATCGCCGACCGTGCGCGCTTCGGCGCGTGGATGGTCTTCGCCGGCCTCTGGGTCACGCTCGTCTACTTCCCCGTCGCGTCGTGGGTGTTCAACCTCGGCCCGGACGGCGGCTGGATCCAGGGCGCTCTCCACGTGAACGACTTCGCCGGCGGGACCGCGGTGCACATCAACGCGGGTGCGGCCGGCCTGGCGCTCGCGATCGTGCTCGGCCGTCGCGTCGGCTTCGCGAAGGGCATGGTCAAGCCGCACAACGTGCCGCTCACCCTCCTCGGCGCCTCGCTGCTGTGGTTCGGCTGGTTCGGCTTCAACGCCGGGTCCGAGGCCGCCGTCGACGGTGTCGCGGCGACCGCGTGGATCAACACGCTCGCCGCTCCGGCGGCCGCGACGCTCGGCTGGCTGATCGTCGAGAAGTTCAAGGACGGGAAGGCGACGTCGATCGGCGCCGCCTCCGGCGCGGTCTCCGGCCTCGTCGCGATCACCCCCGCGTGCAACATCCTGACGCCGTTCTGGGGCATGGTCCTCGGGCTGCTCGTCGGCGCGGTCTGCGCGGTCTCGATCGACCTGAAATGGCGCCTCGGGTTCGACGACTCGCTCGACGTCGTCGGCATCCACTTCGTCGGCGGCTGGATCGGCACGCTGTTCATCGGCCTGTTCGGCAACGGCCGCGGCCTCTTCTTCGGCTTCGGTCCGGCGTCCCTCGGACAGCAGTTCGTCGGCGCGCTGGCGGTGACGGTGTACTCCTTCTTCACCGCTGCACTGCTCGGCTGGATCATCCAGAAGACGATCGGCTTCCGCGTCACCAGCGAGGACGAGGTGGCCGGCGTGGACACCATCGTCCATGGCGAGGAGAGCTACGTCTTCGAGTCGGAGGAGGAGTCGGTCAGGGCCTGACCCCTTCCCGCACGAACCGACGAAGGCCCCGTTCCAGCACGGAACGGGGCCTTCTGCGGTGGGCGATGCCGGACTCGAACCGACGACCTCTTCGGTGTGAACGAAGCGCGCTACCAACTGCGCCAATCGCCCGCGGCGTCCCATGATGCCACAGGCATGAGCGGCCCGGAGGAGGGTCCGAGCCCCCGGACGGGGCGGGTCGCACGGTTCGCACCGCGTCGTCGGATCGGCTACAGTCGTTCCCGCCCCGCGAGGGGCGATGCGGATGTGGCGCAGTGGTAGCGCATCACCTTGCCAAGGTGAGGGTCGCGAGTTCGAATCTCGTCATCCGCTCGGTGGGACCAGCCGGACCCCGGCAGGCCGACCGGTCCACCCACGTCGGTGGGGTGGCCGAGAGGCGAGGCAACGGCCTGCAAAGCCGTGTACGCGGGTTCGAATCCCGTCCCCACCTCGAACGGAAGCAGTGCTTCCGATTCGGGCGATTGGCGCAGTGGTAGCGCGCTTCCCTGACACGGAAGAGGTCACTGGTTCGAACCCAGTATCGCCCACAAAGAAAACTCCTGATCCGTCGCGGGTTTATTCCTCTTCAACGTGAAGCGGGCAATACGCGGGCAACATGTACGTTCGGCGTGTCGCAGGTCAGCATCCTCAACTGCTCCATCCGATCGGGGAGTCTTTCCAAATGACTTCGAACCTCCCGGCTGTGCGCAGACGTCTCGATGAGTAGCACCGCACCCGGCTTCTATGACGACAGCCACGGCATTCGACGCTGGTGGGACGGTCACGCGTGGACGGGACACATCGAACCCGCCTCGATTGACCCGGCCCAGGCGCAGATGCAGCAGGGCGTCCTAAACGCAGAGGTCGCAAAGTTCGTGGCGGCCGGCTACTCGGTGGAGATGAACGACGGGACGCGTGCGGTGGTCGCGCGTCGGGTGCCGATGTCGTTGCTGCTCAACCTGCTCGGTGTTTTCCTCACGGGCGGGCTGTGGCTCATCTACGTGCTTGTGCGGCTGGGATCGCCGCGGTATGCGCGTCATGTGTTGACGGTCGACGCGGACGGTGTGGTGAACGGCCGTTTCAGGTCGTAACCGGACGTGAGTGACGAGCTCGAGGATGCCTACCCCCGCTGCCCGCGCTGCCTGGTCCCGCTCGACGACGAGGGGCCCGTCGAGCTGCCCTACCTCGAGTGCCCCGTCTGCGGCGACGTGTTCTTTTAGCGCACGTTCATGTCGTCGACATGGACCAGCAGGGACTGGAACAGGGCGAGCAGCCTGGCCCGCTGTTGGGGCTGTGCGTCTAGACGTGTAGTCGGCTTGTGGACCGCCAGCAGTAGGCCCCTCGAACGCCCCTCAACGACGACATTAAAGCGGACGTCAGTCAACCCCCTTCCATGCTCTCGGTAGTCGGCCTCGAGGTCGTGTACGGACATGGAGCGCACCGCCGAGCGTGGATGCACCGAACTGATGACCCTCGGCTGGGCCTGCACCGCTTCGACCGCGACGATGCGGGTCCTCGTGAAGACGAACACCGAAGCGGCGTGGGTTCGCCCGGACCCCACCAGGTTGCTCTGCAGATACTCAAAATCGCCCCCGGTCAGCGCGACGAGCGAACTGACGACGCCCTGAGCGAAGCTCCGATTGGCAGAGTCGAAGTCGGCAAGTACCTCCTCCCAGCCAGTGTGGGAGTCGGTCAGGGCTGTGCGAATTGCCTCATAGGCGCCGGCGGGGCTCACCACCGCACCCTAATTGGCGTGCTGCTCAGGTACATCGGAAGGTCCGCGGGTGCGGAGTCACTACCTCCGCGTAGCGTCCGGCACGTGGCGCCCTACAGGATCGACCCAGTCGAGTGGGAACTGATCTACCCCGTGCAGCCGAGTACCCCCATCGGGCGGATACGGCGTCGGCGTGACGGCTTCCACGCGAAGCTCGCGGACGAGCACCTGGGCGTCTACCCGAACGGTGACGCCGCCGCGGAAGCGATATGGGAACGGTTCCTCGAAGCGTCTGCTGTGCGTCATGAGCAGGCTGCTTTGACGCACGGTGGGCGGGAACGGCACTTCGGTGACGGGGCAAATCGAGTGCGCCCGGATCCTGCGGGACCCGACGTCAATCTTTGACCTTGGACGACAGCCCTCGGGCACCACTACAGTGCAGCCACCCCAGCCATCCACTCGGAGCAGCACATGCACGCCAGCGCTTTAGTACCCGTCGCTGTCATATCCCTTGTCGTCACGCTGTCGCTGGCGGGTTGCGCTCCTTCTCCGGACCAAATTGACACGCAAGCCTGTAAAGACTACGGCGATGTGATGGGGGGGATGGATCTGTCTGACTCGTCGACTTCTGCTGTCGGCGCTGCAACCCTGATCGAATCACAAGTTGCGCCAGAGGCCGCGAATGACCTACAAGCCGATCTCGCATACGTTGGGCACACGATCGCGTTGAGCCCCCTGACGGCAGCTAGCGATCCTCAGCTCATTCCGGCTGTAAACCGAATAATCGCGCGCTGCAGCGCCC
>JALYHS010000425.1 GCA_030776385.1 Actinomycetota bacterium | reverse complement strand
CCGCGCGACTCCAACTCGGCGATGGTGCGCGTCATGCTCGGCGCCGAGACGTCCTCCAACTGTGCGAGATCCGAGAGCCGAAGAGGGCCGTGCTTCGTCAGGACCGCGAGCGTCGAGAGCAGCCCGTGGCTGAGTCCGCCCGTTGCCGCCTGCAGACGACGGTTCAGGCGCCCGACCACCAGGGTCAGCCGCTCGGCGTCAGACATCGCTCAGTGCATCCGCGGTGTGACTGGGGGCACTCCGCTGCCCGACGGGGACCGACGCGGTGTCGACGTGGACGTACTTGCCGCCCATCACGACCGACGCCAGCGCGCCGATCACCGACATGATCGCCGCCGCCACGAACACGATCACGAGGCCGGAGTGGAAGGGCTCCGAGATGAGTTGTGGGAATAAGGTCTTGCCGGTCAGCGCCGCCTGGTTGGCGGCCGAGAGCGAGTTGAGCGCCCCGGTCGGACCGAGGATCGAGGCGATCGGGTTGTAGCCGAGGAACGCCGCGAACAGGCTGCCGACCGGTGGGGTGGCGGCTACCTGGTTCGCGATGGTCGTGCTCACGCCATGGCTGGTCAGCCCGTCGCGCAACGCGGTCGGCAGCGTGGTCGCCAGACCCGCGATCATCAGAGAGAAGAAGATGCCGATCGAGAGAGAGTTGCCCGCGTTCTGGAAGGTGCCGGTCATGCCGGATGCCGCCCCCCGCTGGTTGGCCGGGACGCTGTTCATGATCGCGGTCCGGTTCGGCGCCGCGAACATGCCGGAGCCCACGCCGTTCAAGAAGGTCAGCACCGCGAACACCCAGTACTCGAAGTTGACCGGGATGAACAGCAGGGCCACGAAGGTCACGGCGACGAGCATCAGGCCGCCGGTCGCGAATGCGCGCGCACCGAAACGGTCGGAGAGCGTGCCCGAAATGGGACCGGAGACGAGGAAACCAACCGTGAGCGGCAGCAGGTAGATGCCCGCCCAGAACGGCGTGGACTCGTAGCTGTAGCCATGGAGCGGCAGCCAGATGCCCTGCAGCCAGATGATCAGCATGAACTGCAGCCCACCGCGCCCGATCGAGGCGAGCAGGCCGGCCAGGTTGCCGAACACGAATGCACGGATGCGGAACAGCTTCAGGTTGAACATCGGATATGTCACACGCTGCTCGATGAACACGAACACCACGAGCATCGCGATGCCGCCGATGATGCCCGTGAGCACCCAGGGGTTCGCCCAGCCGGTGCTGGAGTCGCCGTACGGCTGGATTCCGTATGTGATCCCCGCGAGCAGTGCCGTGAGCCCGACAGCGAAGACGATGTTGCCCGGCCAATCGACCTTGCCCTCCGCGCGCACCGAGACCTCGTGCAGCGACTTGTAGGACCAGATCGTACCCAGGATGCCGAACGGCACACTCACGATGAAGATCGCGTGCCAGTCGATCGAGGCCAGCACCCCGCCCACGATCAGGCCGAGGAACGTACCGGCGATGGCGGCGATCTGGTTGACGCCGATCGCGAATCCACGCCGGTTCGCCGGAAAGGCGTCGGTGAGGATCGCGGTCGAGTTCGCGAACAGCATCGAGCCACCGACGGCCTGCACCACGCGCCATCCGATCAGCCACAGCGCACCGCTGCCGCCCGTGAACGGGTCGAACACCAGCGCGATCGCCGCGATCGTGAAGATCACGAAACCGAGGTTGTAGATGCGCACCCGGCCGTAGATGTCGCCGAGTCGGCCGAAGCTCACGACGAGGACGGCCGTGACGAGGATGTAGCCCATCAGCATCCAGAGCAGATAGCTGACGTTGCCCGGCTCGAGCGGGTTGAGCTTGATGCCGGTGAAGATCGCGGGGAGCGAGATCAGCACGATCGAGCCGTTGATCGTCGCCATCAGGATGCCGAGCGTCGTGTTGCTCAGGGCGATCCACTTGTAGTTGGGGTGGTCCCGGTTGAACATGCCGGTGCGCTCGCGGGCGGGTTTGGTGTCGGACACGGGTCTTCTCTCTGGGGGTGCAGGTGTTTCCGGAGTTGCGGGTGCGGGGTGTTCGTGCACGGGAGGCGTCGCCGTTGAGCGCCAGATAGTTACTTGTTGTTTGCTAACTATATATCGTGCCCGCTGCAGGTGCGCGTGTCGGTCAGGGCGGGGGCGGGTGCGTCCACCGTGTCGACCCGGGTTGCCGGCTGAGCGTCTCCGCATACGATGCAGAGATGGCCGTCATCGTCACCGACATCCAGCTCCCCGCCGCGCCGGGAGGAAGCGAAGGACTCACCGGCGTGCTCGCCGTGCCGGAGGGTCCCGGACCGTGGCCCGGCGTCGTGCTCGTGCACGAGGCATTCGGGGTGAACGACGTGATGCGGCGGCAGGTCGTGCGCATGGCCGAGGCCGGCTACCTCGCGCTGATGCCGGACCTGTTCGCGATGGGCGGCCCCCGCAAGTGCCTCGGCGCGACATTTCGCGCACTCAATTCGGGTGAGGGGCGCGCCTTCGTCGACATCGAGAGCGCCAGAGCGGTGCTCGCCGAGCGGCCAGACTCCACCGGGCAGATCGGCGTGCTGGGTTTCTGCATGGGCGGTGGATTCGCGCTCGCCGCGGCGTCCGGGCACGGATTCGGGGCGGCATCCGCCAACTACGGGCGGTTGCCGAAGAATCTGGATACCGCCTTCGAGCACGCGTGCCCGATCGTCGGCAGCTACGGCGCTCAGGACAAGTCGCTCAGCGGCGCCGTCGCCAAGCTCGAGACCGTGCTGACCGCGCAGGGGATCGCGCACGACCTCAAGGAGTACCCGACGGCCGGTCACTCGTTCCTCAACGACGCTCCGACGGGCTCGGCTGCGGTGCGGTTCCTCACCTCCCGGATTATGGGCGCCGGACCCGATCCCGTTGCCGCCGCCGACGCCTGGCAGCGCATCGAGGCGTTCTTCGGCGAGCACCTGTCGGCGCCCGCCCGCTGAGGGTCGCCGAGCTGACGTCCTCTGGGCGGCGGCTGCGCGCACCGGATCACGCGGTCAGTCGATCGATACGCTGACCGGATGCCGTTCACCCGCGCCCAGCTCGAGGCCTACCGCGACGCGGCGATCCCCGATCTCGCGGGTCCGGGGATGCGGCTCCTGCTCTGCGGAATCAACCCGGGTCTCTGGGCAGCCGCCGCCGCCACGCACTTCGCTCACCCGGGGAACAGGTTCTATCCCGCGCTGGCGGCCGCCGGCATCCTGCCTCGGTTTCCGAGCATCGGGGACGGGATGACGGATGCCGACCGCGCCGCCGTCATCGCGCGCGGGGTCGGCATCACCAGCCTCGTGCACCGGGCGACGGCCCGGGCCGATGAACTCGCGAAACACGAGTTGCACGAAGGCGCGGAACGGTTGGCCGAGAACGTCGCACTCTGGCAGCCAAGGGTCGTGGCGATTGTCGGGATCACGGCATTTCGGGTCGCGTTCGACCGGCCGAAAGCGGCTACCGGCAGGCAGCCGGAGACTTTTATCGGCGCCGAATTATGGGTGGTGCCGAACCCGAGCGGGCTGAACGCGCACGACACCGTGGAGTCGCTCGCCGCGGCCTACGCAGGTCCGGCTCGTGCCGCGGGCGTGCTGCCACCCGCCGATCCGCCCGCCCATCCGCCCGCCCACGACGCACCGGCGCCGGACCGGGCAGAATGAGCAGATGATCTACGAGTCCCGCATCTACACCGTGCTGCCCGGTCGCATGCCCGCACTGCTCGCCCGCTTCGAGAACGTGACGCTCGGCTTCTGGGAGAAGTACGGCATCCGGCAGGTTGCGTTCTTCACGACCGTGGTCGGCGAGACCAACATGGATCTCACCTACTATCTGGCCTGGGAGTCGCTCGCCGAGCGCGAGCAGAAGTGGAACGCGTTCCAGTTCGACCCCGACTGGATTGCCGCCCGCGCCGCGAGCGAGGCCGACGGGCAGATTGTGGCGAACATCACGAACGCTTTTCTGGCGCCGACGAGCTTCTCGGCGCTTCAGTAGCGCGCCCTTCTCGCCGTCAGCCGAACGACGGTCGGATGTCGCGGGCGATCGACCCGAGGATTCGCGCGTTGAACTCCACCCCGAGCTGGTTCGGCACGGTGACGAGCACGGTGTCGGCCGCCTGGACCGCGGCATCCTGCGCCAGCTCCGCCGCGATCTTGTCTGGCTCGCCGATGTAGCTGCGGCCGAAGCGCGCGTTTCCGCCGTCGAGCCAGCCGACCTGGTCCTTCGAGTCGGCCTGAGCGCGGAGCCCG
>JALYHS010000424.1 GCA_030776385.1 Actinomycetota bacterium | reverse complement strand
GATACGGCCCGTCGCTGGTGCTCGTCCTCTCGCTGGCCTGTTACGTCACGCTCTGGAGCGTGCAGGTGGTGCAGCGTCGTCGGGTGCCGAACATCGACGAGCTCGAGGCCGAGAGCGCGCGGATCGCACGCGGGGAGGACCTCGCGCGCCGCACCACGGCGGCCGTGCACGACACCCTCCTGAACGATCTGTCCATCGTCATGAACGTGCCGGAGACGATCGACGACCGGGTGCGCGAGCGTCTGCGCCAGGACCTCGCGACCCTCCGAAGCGCCGAATGGCTGAGCACCTCCTCGCAGCTGACGCTGCTCGACGAGCAGGACAGCTCGCTGCGCAACGACATCATGCGACTCATCAGCGGGTACCAGTGGCGGGGCCTCACCGTCCAGGTGACGGGGACCGGGGACGGCATCTACCGACTCGCGCCCGCCACCGTCACGGCACTGCGAGAGGCTCTCGGTGCCGCGCTCGAGAATGTCGTTCGGCATTCGGGGTCGAACGTCGCGGAGGTGGAACTCGTGTACTCCGAGGACTCCGTGACCGTGATGGTCACCGACGAGGGCGTCGGCTTCGATCCGGCGAGTGTTCCGGCGGATCGGCTCGGCATCCGGGCGTCGATCGAGTCCCGGCTGGCCTCCGTCGGCGGGCAGGTACAGATCTGGAGTTCGCCCGGGTCTGGCACCTCGCTGATCATGACGGCCCCGGTCACGTCCGTGCTGCGCGAGCACGAGGCGCCGCGTCACCAGGAGCTGGGCTGATGGACCGCCGGTATTTGGCGGTCTCCGCCCAGGAGCTCGACCCGTTGAGTTGGTTCACCGGGCGGGTCGTCCCCCTCGTCTTCGCGGGGTTGATCGTGCTGTATGGCGCCTTCCGGATTCCGACCTGGTTCCAGACGTCGATGCCGCTGCTGCAGCCGCTGGCGATCATCCTCTGCGCCGGCTCCTGCGTGGCAGTCTACGTTCTGAACCGTTCGCTGCGTCCTCGGCTCGGCTGGCTCGAGGGGATCATGACCGTCGTCATCGCCGGAGCCGGTCTCGTCGTGTCGGCGGTCGGCTACCAGGGAACCGATCTGTCGATCGAGCTGTGGTGGGCGCCGTTCGGGCTCGCCCTCGCCATTTCCAGCCTGTCTTCCTACCTGAGCGCTCGACGGGTGCTTGTGCTCGGCGTGGTGGGAGCCGTCGTCTTCACGATGGCCTCGTACCTGATCCTCGGGCCGACCGTCGAGCGGTGGGGGCCGATCTCGACGATGGTCATCATCGGCTCACCGATCGTCTGCGGAGTCATCGCGTCGGTCACGCTCTCGTTCGTCCTGGTGAGCCGGATGCTGCCGGTCATCGAGCAGCGCTCGCGCATGGTGCTCCCGCTCGAGCACGCTGACCCCGAGACCGAGCGGGTCGAGCGACTTCGACTCGCACGGCTCACCGCGCGCGCCGTGCCCTTCCTCGAGGGGATCGCCGACACCGGTGTGGTGAGTGCCGCCGACCGCGCCCTGGCCGGTCAGCTCGCGCGTCGGCTGCGCGACGACCTCGTCACCCAGTCCAACCTGACCTGGCTGGACTCGGTCGCCAGCGACTCGAGGCTGGTCGTCATCGACCCGGAGCGTCGCGCATCCCGGATGAGCCCCTCACAGCGCACCGCGTTGCGTGCCCTGCTCCGCGCGGTGCTCGCGACACCCGGAGCCGACTCCGACTCGCTGCTGATCGAGCTGCGCGGCCGCCCGGATGGCGCCACCGCGGTCGCTCTCAGCCTGGACGTTGACCTGCCGGAGGGGCGCCGGATCATGCATATCGCCCCGCACATCCTGACCCTGCGCACGGAGGTCGACGACCTGACCTGGGACGCGCGCACGATGAGCTTCACAGCGCGGTGACGTGGGGGCCGACGTCGTCCCCGATCCGTTCGCTGCCGCTACTTCGACGTGATGCTGTTCCCCGTCGAGCCCAGCTGCTTGGTGGCCTCCACGACGCGAGCCGCCATCGCGGTCTCGGCGATCTTGCCCCAGCTGCGCGGGTCGTAGACCTTCTTGTTGCCGACCTCGCCGTCGACCTTGAGGAAGCCGTCGTAGTTCTTCAGCACCGTGTCGGCGACCGATCGACTGAAGGCGTACTGGGTGTCGGTGTCGATGTTCATCTTCACGACGCCGTTCGCGACCGCCTCCGCGATCTCGGCATCCGAGGATCCCGATCCGCCGTGGAAGACCAGGTCGAGCGGCTTGGCACCGGTGCCGAACTTCTCGGCGAGACCCTTCTGGATCGCGCCGAGCAGCTCCGGCTTGAGCACGACGTTGCCCGGCTTGTAGACGCCGTGCACGTTACCGAAGGTCAGGGCCGCCATGTAGCGGCCGGTGTCGCCGGAACCGTCGCCGAGCCCGAGGGCCTCGACCGTCGCGATGGCATCCTCGAGGGTCGTGTACAGGTGCTCGTTGATCTCGTGGCTGACGCCGTCCTCCTCGCCGCCGACGACGCCGATCTCGACTTCGAGGATGGCGTGGATCGCCTTCAGGCGGGGGAGGAGGAGCGCGGCCTGGGCCAGGTTGTCGGCCAGCGGGATCGCCGAGCCATCAAACATGTGCGATTGGAAGATCGGATTGCCGCCCGCCTTGACCTGGGCCTCGGACGCGGCGATCAGCGGCTCGACGAAGCCGGCAAGGGCATCCTGCGGGCAGTGATCGGTGTGCAGCGCGACGGTGATCGGGTAGTTATTGGCGACCTCGGTGGCGAAGGCGGCGAAGGCGAGGGCGCCGGTCGCGCGGGCCTTCACGGTCTGGCCGGCGAAGAAGTCGGCACCGCCGGTCGTGACCTGGATGATCCCGTCGGAACCGGCCTCGGTGAGGCCCTGCAGCACGGAGTTGATCGTCGAGGAGCTCGAGACGTTGACCGCGGGGAAGGCGAAGCCCTTCGCCTTAGCGGTGTCGAGCATCTCCGCGTACTGATCCGGGGTGGCGACGGGCATGACGAACTCCTTGCAGGCGGGGGGCGTGGTCCGAGCCGAGTCTACTGAAGGGCAGCGCTTCGGTCCCCGTTCGGTAGGCTGGTCGACGCGCTACCGCCACCCGGCGCATCCCCATCGTCTCCTCGATCGACAGGATGCAACCCCTCATGGTGAGCACCGAAACCGGCACTCTCTTCCTCAACCCCGACCGCAACCTCGCGCTCGAACTCGTGCGGGCGACGGAGGCGGCCGCCATCCGCGCCACACCGTTCATCGGGCGCGGCGACAAGAACGCGGCGGACGGCGCGGCGGTGGATGCGATGCGCAAGTTCCTCGGGACGGTCAACTTCGCCGGCACCGTTGTCATCGGCGAGGGCGAGAAGGACCAGGCGCCGATGCTCTACAACGGGGAGGTCGTCGGCAACGGGCACGGTCCCGCGTGCGACATCGCGGTCGACCCGATCGATGGCACTTCGCTCACCGCGGCGGGCAGACAGAACGCGATCTCGATGATCGCTGCGGCCGACCGCGGGGCGATGCTCGACGCGCACATGGTTTTCTACATGAACAAGATCGTCACCGGACCCGAGGGCCTCGGTGTGGTCGACATCCGGAGGCCGATCGGCGACAACATCCGTGCTCTCGCGAAGGCGAAGGGTAAGAGCGTTGGCGAGATGTACATCGGTGTGCTCGACCGACCGCGTCACGAGCAGCTGATCGCCGACATCCGAGCTGCGGGGGCCGGCACGCGGCTGTTGCTCGACGGGGATGTCGCCGGGGGCATCAATGCCGCGAGCTACGAGGGCCGCCTCGACATGTGCGTCGGCATTGGGGGCAGCCCGGAGGGCGTCGCGACGGCGTGCGCGATCAAGGCGCTCGGCGGACTCATCCAGACGATCCTGGCGCCGAAGACCGACGACGAGGTGCAGAAGGGCCTGGATGCCGGGCTCAAGTTCGACCACGTCTACGAGGCCGATGAACTCGTCACGGGCGACAACACCTTCTTCGTGGCTACCGGAGTCACCGACGGAATGCTGACCCGGGGTGTGCAGCGCAAGGGGCCGATCATCCGCACCGAGAGCATTGTGCTGCGGGCACGCTCCGGCACCGTGCGCCGCATCATCGCGGACCACCGCGTCGAGAAGTGGCTCGGGGAGAACTACGGCGAGTAGGAGCTGTCGGCGAAGTGCGCTTCTCGCGCGCTGCCGAAATGGCGCACCGTGTGCCAAAATCCGCCAGTTGGTGGCTCGGCGCACTGGGAGATCTCGGCAACGGGTGGGATCGCGATGACGCAGGCGCAGCGGCGGGGCTCTTGCGGAGTGAGTACTCACTCACTTAGCATTCCGATGTGAGTTCGACCGGGGGTCTCGTCGTGTCGCGCCCGCGCGCGCGCCCGATGTCGCCGGATGAGCGACGCTCCGCGATCCTGGATGCCGCGATCCCGCTGTTGCGCGAGAACGGGCGTGAGTTCTCCACCAAGCAGCTCGCCGAGGCCGCCGGAGTCGCCGAGGGGACGCTGTTCCGTGCGTTCGGCGACAAGGAGGCGATCATCACCGCCGCCATCGCGCGGTTCTTCGACCCCGAGCCGTTCCGCGATGCGCTGCGCGCCATCGACCCGGATGACGAGACCGTCGACAAGATTCGTCAGGTGCTCGCACTGTTGCGCGATCGCTTCACCGGAGTCATCGGCTTCATGTCGACTCTCGCCATGGCGGGCGGACCGCCGCCCCGGCGCGAGTCCCCGGCCGACGCCGAGTGGCTGAGCATCCTGGCGCAGCTGTTCCAACCGGACGAGCTCGGGGTTCCGGTGGAGATCCTCGGCTTCTACCTGCGCCTCCTGGGGTTCGGAGCCGCGATGCCCCCGATCACCTCGGCCCACGCCTTCACGCTCGATGAGCTACTCGAACTCGTCACCCACGGGGTGCTGCCGCCCGCGGCATCCGCATCGCCCGGAACACCCATCGCTCGGAAGAAGGACTGACCATGCTCGGTCGTCTGCTCGTGAAGTACCTGCGTCCGTACCGGATGCTTCTGCTCGCTGTCGTCGTCTTTCAGCTGGGAGCATCGATCGCCTCGCTCTCGCTGCCGAACCTGAACGGCGACATCATCAACAACGGCGTCGCGACGGGGGACGGCGGATACATTCTGCGTGTCGGCGGGGTCATGCTGCTGATCACGCTCGGGCAGATCATCTGCTCGATCATTGCCGTGTACTTCGGCGCCCGCACCGCGATGGCGCTCGGGCGTGACCTGCGTGGCGCCATCTTCCATCGAGTCGGGGAGTTCTCGGAGCGCGAGGTCGCGCACTTCGGCGCGCCCTCGCTGATCACCCGCACCACGAACGATGTGCAGCAGGTGCAGATGCTGGTTCTGATGAGTTGCACGATGCTGGTCTCGACTCCGATCCTCTCGATCGGCGGCATCATCTTCGCGGTTCGTGAGGACGCGACCCTGTCGTGGATCCTCGTTGTCGCGGTGCCCGTCCTGTTGATCGGCGTCTTCCTGATCGTCACCCGGATGGTGCCACAGTTCCGCAAAATGCAGACCCGGATCGACGCGGTGAACCGGGTGCTGCGGGAGCAACTGACCGGAATCCGGGTGATACGTGCGTTCGTTCGCGAACCCGTCGAAATCGACCGCTTCGCCGACGCGAACGCGGCGGTTACCGATACAGCGCTGCGAGCGGGTCGCCTGTTCGCCCTGATGTTCCCGTTCGTCGGACTCGTGCTGAATGTGTCGAGCGTCGCCGTGCTCTGGTTCGGGGCGATCCGGGTCGACTCGGGCCAGTTGAAGATCGGATCGCTCACCGCCTTCCTTCTCTACCTGGCCCAGATCCTGATGGCGGTCATGATGGCCACCTTCATCGCCGTGATCCTGCCCCGCGCGGCGGTCTCGGGCGACAGGATCGGGCAGGTCCTCGACACGATTCCCTCGGTTGTCGCACCGATGGCACCTGTGACGACACTGCTCACCGGGCGCCAGGTGGAGCTTCGGAATGCGACCTTCAGCTACCCGGGCGCCGAAGTCCCGGTGCTGCGCGACGTGAGCTTCATCGCGAAGCCGGGAACGGTCACGGCGATCATCGGCTCGACAGGTGCCGGAAAAACCACGTTGATCAGCCTGCTTCCGCGTCTGTTCGACGTGACGGGCGGTGCCGTGCTGGTCGACGGCGTCGACGTGCGCGAGGTCGACCCCGAACTGCTGTGGAGCCGTATCGGCCTCATCCCGCAGCGCGCGTACCTGTTCTCGGGGACCGTCGCCTCCAACCTCCGCTACGGCAAACCGGATGCGACGGACGACGAGCTGTGGACCGCGCTCGCGATCGCCCAGGCTCGCGACTTCGTCGAGAAGATGCCCGATCAACTGAATGCGCGGATCGGGCAGGGTGGTGGCAATGTGTCGGGCGGCCAACGCCAGAGACTCGCGATCGCCCGTGCGCTGGTCAAACGGCCAGAGATCTACATCTTCGACGACTCCTTCTCAGCGCTCGACACGTCGACGGATGCCCGACTGCGCGAGGCGCTCGACCGTGAGGTGGGGGACGCCACGCGGATCGTCGTCGCGCAACGTGTCTCGACGATCCTCGACGCCGACCAGATCGTGGTGCTCGAAGACGGTGCCGTGGTCGGAATCGGCACACACGAGGAGCTGCTGAAGAGTTCGGATGAATACGCGGAAATCGTGGCAAGTCAGTTGTCGATCGAGGAGGCGGCATGAGCGAGCAC
>JALYHS010000423.1 GCA_030776385.1 Actinomycetota bacterium | reverse complement strand
TTGCGAGACCTCGCGGGCCAGGCGGGCGTCGCCGCGGTGCTGACCGGCAGCGATCTCACCGAGGAGCAACTGAGCCCGTTGTTCGACGGGACCACTCCTCGCGTGCTGATCGTGGATGACGGCGAGGTGCTTCGGGAGGTCACGGCGAAGGACTGGCTGCGCGAGCTGGTCCGCGGCGCACGCGATCGCAATGCCGCCGTCATCCTCGGCGGCGACATCGCCGAGGTGGCGAGCGGATTCTCCGGCTGGCAGGTGGAGGTACGCAAGAACCGCGGCGGCCTCCTACTGAGCCCGCAGAAGGTCGCGGACGGCGACCTCGTCGGTGCACGACTGACGCGCTCGAGCCTCAGCGCCTCGGTGCAACCGGGGCGTGGACTTGCCAACCTCGGCGACGGCGAGCTGACTCTGCTGCAGCTGCCGAGCTGACCACTCACAGCGTATCCACCCGATTGAGATCCGCAGTCATCTCCGAAGAAACAGGCGCCGAGGCCGAAACGGAAGCGCTGAGAAGTCGAAGATCTTCACCGCTGTGATGTCATTCTCATCGCTCAGACCTGGATCAGGCTGCGTGGGAGAGCGAGCCCACCAAGGAGATGGCTGAGAAGACTGCCCGAACCGAACCGGGCCGCGGGAAGGGGAAGCGCCGGGTGGAGTAGACGAACATGAAGTTGCCGGACACTTCGACGTCGACGCTCCTGCCCACCTTTCTTAGGGCGGCGATCAGCTCAGGGGTGAACAGGCGCCGCGCCTCGTCCTCGGCGCCAGCCGTGCAATACAGCCGGAAGTCGCGATCGGCGTAGGCGCCGAGCGGGAGGATCGGGTTGCGCGAGTACGCGCCCAGCGCCCAGCGCTTCGCCGAGCGACGGCCGGTGGATCGCAGCATCAGTGGTGGAACGGGCCGCCCGAGGTCGACGACCGCGTAACCCCAGTCCGTGCGGATCAGCTTCTTCTGCGACCAGTTCTCGTAGTAGTAGTTGCCTGCCTCGAACACCGGTTCGCTCGTCGCCGTGAAGACGTTCGATGCGCCGGATCTCGCTGCCTTCGAGCTGAACAACAACGAGTCCCAGGTCGGCTTCGACTCGGTGACCGCGTATGTCATCTTGTTGGCCGTCGCAAACTCCTTTGCGCGGAAGAATTGGGTCCAGCGCACCGACAGCCGGTAGATCGAATAGACGACGCCGTAGAACAGGAACAGCCCCATCGAGCCCATGATCGCCGTGACACCGATCTTCACCCACAGCGCGAGGAATCCGGTGTCGATGAAGACGACCAATGCCGCGTCGAAGACGAACGTGATGAGACACATCCAGAACACGAAACGGTCGTCGATGGCGGCCGGCTGCACATTTTCCGTGATCGATTCGCGACGGAGGGCCGCCACCGCGGACTTGTCGACCGGCGCGGTCAGCGGCGAGAAATCGAAGGTCTGCACAGCCGCCATTTCTCTCTTCAGGCGGTGATCCGCCTCAGACGTCCATCATCCTCTCCGCGGCACACCGGATTCGGACGCCACGGCCAGAGAGCGCGATCCTCAGCGCTCGAAGAAATGGACCTGGTGCTTGGCGTCGCGATCCAGGATCGGGATCACCCCGTTGAGCCCGTCCTTCGTGACGTCTTTGGTGAATTCCTTCGGATCGAGATCTCCCGAGGCCGCCCCGCCCACGACCGCGCCACTGACTGTTCCCACGCCCTCGCCGAGGGATTTGCTTCCCGTGATCGCCCCGGTCACCACCACCGGCTGGAGCGCACCGACCGGCAGTCGATGCCTGCCGGGGATACCCACAGCGTCGGCTACTGACATTCCTCCCGCCTCGGAGATCTCCGCGCCTGCGGTCTGCACGGCGGCGCGGTCGGCGGCGCCTCGGAGACCGCCCTTGGCCGCGTTGGCAAGAAGCTCGCCACCGGCCTTTCCCGCCTCCCCGAAAATGCCGGCGCCGACGGAATATTCCAGGTCCTTCAACGGCGTCCACGCCGCCCCATGGACGGCGAAATCGCCGGCACCGCTCGAGATCGTCCACACCCCGGTTGTGGCGGCCGTCCTGCCGGCGAAGAGAGTGAACTTGGCCCCGTATTTGGCCACCCCTGACCCGAGACGCGAGAGCTCGCCGAGCTTCGCCAGGACCGACTCCACGCGGGCCAGCAGACTGGCGAGGGTCGCCGCAACCCTCCCTGCCGTGATCGCGGCGTCGGCGGCGACAGCCGCACCCCCGACCAGGTCGCTGACGCCGGCCGTCAATGGCGTCAGAAGGATGGAGATCCCGATCGCCGCCGCGGAGGTGATCACGAACTCAGCGAGCTCCTTGCCGGACTCCTCGTGAGCCGTGTCAACTGCGTCGGCGTACTGCCCGCAGAATATGGCGAGATCGCGACATGCTTGCGAGATCTCATGCGCCGCCGGTGCGAGAACTGCGGTTTTTGCCGTGATGGGGGCGATGTCGGGGGCCTGGAATCCGTGAAGCGAATCCAGGAGCCTGGTGAGGTAATGCGCGGTCGCGTGGTCGACCTCGTCGGCCAGCGAGTCCCAGGCGGACTTGCCCGTGCGCATCTTGCCGGTGTCGCCGTCTGGCCAGGTCGCCGAGACGAGTTCCTGGATGAAAGTCCATCCCGTCGGGAGGATGTTCGTTCCGCCGTACGCCGACGCCGGGTGCGCGAACTGCACCGCCACCCCAGGAGTCGGGTCGGCGACCATCTGCGACGCCGGGCCCAGCCCGGTGTTGGCCGCCTCGGCGTTCGCGTGTGACGCCGCCGATGCTTCAAATGCCGCGGCCGTCACAGACAGAGCGGTGCAGAGAGCGCCGAGGCCGTCGAAGATCGCGCCAGCGTGCTTGTCGTACGTGCGGGCGAACTTGCCGCCTGCCTCGTCGTCTCCACCCATGTGAGCAAGACCCGAAAGCGCCTTCAATGCGCGATGTCCCGCTGTCTCCAGGTACTTCGACGCTGTGGTGGCCCGGACCGCGGCTTGCGAGTATCCGTCGGGGTCGATGGCCAATCTCGTGTAGCTCATCGTCAGATCCAGAGTCCCGTGACGTGATCGGCGACCTGCTCATAGTTGTCAGCGATCGTGGTCGCTCGCGCAGTGATCTTGTGGGCGACCGCCGTCATCTTCTGCGCACCATGCATCCATTCCGCGTGAAGTGTCTGGAATCGCGCATTCGCCTCGCCCGTCCACTCGGCCGAAACCGTCTGCTTGACGGATTCGATCTGCTCGATGAGCTGGACGGTGAACTCGGTGATGCTGGCGAGTTGGGCGACGAGCGTCGCCATGGCAGCGCAGTCGACCTCGTGCCGTGCCATGCCTATGCCCCGGTTAGACGGTTTGGGATGACGACGGACGTCGATTCGGATGCGCGCGTTACGGTCGCCTCAGTGGTCTCGTAGGCCTCCGATGCCGAAGCCAACAGAGAGGTGATGCGCGACAGCGCCTCGTGCACGTCGCGGGCGCCGACCAGCCAAGTCGCGAAGTCGTCGCGGAACGACTCGGCGCCAGCCCCCACCCAGTCGGTGCCGATCGTGGACGAGACCAGCTTCTCGAGACCACCGACGCGCGCCTCGAACTCGGCGACCCGCGCCGCCACCGTCGCCGCGGCTGCTGCCACCGCCGACGATGAGACCTGGACTCTACTCATCTTCTTCCTTCGCTCGTGCCTCGCGTCAACGATCTGGCACCCGACAGGAGCGGGTGTCCAGAATGAACAGCCGATCAGCTGCGGAACGCGTTCGCGACGTTGGTCTCGGACTCCGCGTAGTACGCGGCGGCCTTCGAGAGCATCGCGGCAATCCCATCGAGCGATTCGGTCAGCTGTGCGCCCGCGTTGTTGAACTCGGCATAGAGGTCGTTGAACGCGCCCGCGCCCGAGCCCTCCCAGTCACTGCCCAACGACTCGACCAGTTTGCGCAAGCCGGACAACAGATCCTGAGCCTCGCCCGACCCAGCGGTGAGTTTGCCCGCGGTTTCGGTCAGGACCTCGGACGACACCTTGTAGACAGCCACGGACACTCCTCGACGCGGAACGGAACGGAACGGAACGGAACGGAACGGAAAAAGACTCAGTTGCCGTCTGACAGACTGTCATAGCGGTCGCGACAAGAAAAGTTCGACTCTTACCCCAATCGGGGGACGGTCACACTTTCTTGAGACGGGCCGCGTAGTGATCCGTGCCCGGGAGCGTCCCGGCCTCATCGTCCGAGGGGACTCGGCCGCCGTGACGCAATGGGGAGGGCGTGTTGACGCGACCCTTCACCGACGAGGAACTCAAGCTCAGTCAGTCGGCTCGATTCGGGGTACCTCGATTCAGACCGCGACGCGACGGTTCTAGCCGGGCTTGAGGATCAGTAGCTCGTCGTGCTCTCGAAGCCGGCATTCCTCGGCACAGTCCAGCGCCGACGCCGGGTCGGCGAGGTAGTGGGTGAACACGTCGTCGGTGACCTCGTAGTACTCGTTGTAGTCTGCGACGCCGATCGTGTGTCAACGGCGTAGTAGTCGATCCTCGGTTTCATGCCCGCCACGTCGAGGAGGATCGGAGTTGCGGTTCGGTCGCATACCCGCCGGATCACATCGGGATGCCACGGTTCCAGCCGGGCTTCTGCAGCAGAAGATCCTCATGCTCGCGCCGGCGGCACTCCTCGATGAACGCGAGCGCCCTGTCCGGGTCTGCGATGAAACGCGCATACTGCTCGTCAACGAGCAGGTAGAACTCCTCATAGTCGATCGCTCCGCTCACTACCGGAATCGATGCGTAATGACGGCCCGATTCCCGGTCCACGCCGAGGGCGTAACGATGCTCACGGGAGAAGTACTCATCTTGTGGGTTCATGAACCACGTTTCCAGTCTGGAGGTCGACCGCGTACTAGTCGGTGCACTTCTCCATGCCGCCGACGTCGGCCACAATCTCGGCGTTGCCCTCTGGCAGCATCCCCGGCGGCTGCCAGACGTTGTTGGCACCCACCTCGTTTTCCGGAGGGGATCCGTCCGCGATTCTCACGAGAAAAATACTCGTCATAGGGATCCATGCCGTTGGCCGATCTCGATGCGGACCGCGTAGTAACCCCCGTGCCAGGAACCTTCAGATCGGGATCCCGCGATTCCAGCCGGGCTTGAGGATAAGTAGCTCGTCGTGCTCTCGAAGTCGGCATTCCTCGGCAAAGTCCAGCGCCGAGGCCGGGTCGGCGAGGTAGTGGGTGAACACGACGTCGGTGACCTCGTAGTACTCGTTGTAGTCTGCGACGCCGATCGTGACAGGGATGGCAAGGAAGTGCTTACCCGAGTCCGTGTCGACGCCGAGACCGTAACGGTTCTCCTGAGAGATGTAGTCGTAGTGGGCGTCCATGATCAGTTCCCGACCTTGATGTCAACGGCGTAGTAGTCGATCCCCGGTTTCATGCCCGCCACGTCGACGACGATCTCGGAGTTGCCGTTCGGAAGCATACCTGCCGGGTTCCACATCTGATTCGCGCCGGCCTCATTCCCCGATGGCATCCGGCCGCCGTGGCTCAGCGGCGCGGGGAAGTCGATGCGCACCGCATCTTTGCCGAGTTGCCCCTCCGGGAGACCAAGCGCCTGCTCCAGCATTCTCGGGTCGCCGCTCGTCGTCCGGATGAGTTCATCGACCTCGCTCTTTGACAACAGGAAAGAGGTGCCGTCGGATTGGCCGACTCCGAAGG
>JALYHS010000422.1 GCA_030776385.1 Actinomycetota bacterium | reverse complement strand
CCCGCACGCCGGCCCACCGGCCATCCACCCCCGATGCAAGGAGTAAGCAGTTGACTGCAGCAGTAGAAGCCAGCGCTGTCACGCAAGTTCGCACGAGGCCCCCGCAGAAGCGTCACAACGCGGCAAAGCGAACGCAGACCATTGCCGCCTACGCCTTCACGTTGCCGTTCGTCATCGTCTTCTTGGCGATGCTGGTGGTGCCGCTGCTCTACTCGCTGTACTTGAGCCTGTTCCGGGAGCAGCTCGTCGGCGGGACGACGTTCATCGGGCTCGACAACTACTTTCAGGCGGTCGTCGATCCGTCGTTCGTCGCCGGCGTCGGACGAGTCGCCCTGATCCTGGTCATCCAGGTACCGATCATGATTGGCTTTGCCCTTTTCTTCGCTCTTCTTCTGGACAGCGGAAGAATCCGCGGAGCACGCGCGGTTCGACTCATCATCTTCGTGCCATTCGCTATCCCCGGGGTCGTCGCGACGTTGATCTGGGGTTACATTTACGGGCAGGCCGGGCCGATCACCCAGACATTCATGGGCTTGGGGGTAAGCGCGCCGGACCTGCTCTCGCCCAACTTCATCCTCGGATCGATCATCAACATCGTGACCTGGGAGTTCATCGGCTACAACATGGTGGTCATGTTCTCAGCTCTCCGCGCGATTCCGACCGAGCTGTACGACGCGGCTGCCGTGGACGGCGCCGGACAATGGCGGCTGGCCTGGAGCATCAAGATTCCGGCCATCCGACCTGCCATCCTCCTCACGGTCATCTTCTCGATCATCGGCACCTTCCAACTCTTCACGGAGCCATCGCTGCTGTACAAGATTGCGCCCACGGTTGTCGGGACCGATCTCACCCCCAACCTTTACGCGTACAACCTCGCGTTTGTGAATCAGAACACGAACTACGCGGCGGCCATCTCGTTCCTTCTCGGCATCGTGATCGCGATCGTGTCGTACATCATGCAGTTGATTGTCGCTCGCCGAGTCGATGGGGAGAACGAATAATGTCCACAACGACGGTGCGTTCGAAGTCGCCCGCTTCTGCCTCGACCTCGACGGCGACCACCAAGGCTGCGGCGCGACGGAAGAAGCGCTTGCAACCCGGTCGCGAACGAAGCACCATCCTGACCGTCGCGATCTGGGCGTGCGCGCTGTACTTCCTCCTTCCGCTGGTCTGGCTCCTCATCGCGTCGACCAAGGACAACTCCGATCTGTTCGGCACCTACGGTTTCGGCGTCGGGCACTCGTTCCAGCTCTTCAACAACATCGCGAGCGTCTTCACGTATCAGGGAGGGACCTTCGTCCATTGGCTGGTGAACACCGTCGTGTACGCGGGAGTGAGCGCGCTGGGCGCGGCCGCCCTGGCCACGGCCGCGGGATACGCGTTCGCCAAGTACGACTTCCCTGGGAGTCGGATCATGTTCAGCGGCATCCTCGGGGCGATCATGATCCCGGCGACGGCGCTGGCGATCCCGACGTATCTGCTGTTCGCCAGCGGAGGCATCACCAACACGCCATTCGCCGTGATCCTGCCGTCTCTGGTCAGCCCGTTCGGCGTGTACCTGATGAGGATCTACGCGGCGTCGGCCGTCCCCACCAGCCTGATCGAGGCAGCCCGGATCGATGGGGCGAACGAGTTCCGCGTATTCGCACAGGTCAGCCTTCGGCTCCTCGGGCCGGGGATCGTGACGGTGTTCCTGTTCGCGCTGGTCTCGACCTGGAACAACTACTTCCTGCCGCTCATCATGCTCAGCACCTCAGACCTCTATCCGCTCACCGTCGGGTTGGCTCAGTGGCAGGCGCAGACCCAGGGCGGAGGCGGATCGAATCCGATCTTCTCCCTGGTGATCACCGGATCGGTGATCTCCGTGCTTCCCCTCGTGATCGCGTTCTTGTACCTGCAGCGGTACTGGCAGACGGGTCTCGCGACCGGTGGTGTCAAAGAGTAGAAGACCGCTCCATCCTCTCTGCGCCCGTTGCCGAGCGCGGAGGCGAAGGTGAGATTGGGCAGGTGGTAGATGATGACGGATCCCGTGACGCATTCCCGCCGCGTGCGGTTGGACGGGGGTTGGCGCTTCGGTGGCTCGATCGCTCGGCCAGGCACGGAGGATCGACTCCTTCCGCGTGTCGTCGCAGAATGGTCCCGGGTTGGCCTCGACGATTCCAGCTGGGAGGAAGTGACGGTACCGCACACCGTCGTTCCGCTGTCGTGGGAGTTGTGGGACTCCAGCACGTGGGAGAAGGTCTGGGTCTATCGTCGAACGCTGACCCTCGAGCGTCGTCCAGACGAGCGGGTATTCATCGAGTTCGGCGCGGCGATGACGGCCGCCACGGTGAGCCTCAATGGCACCGTTCTCGGGACCCATGTCGGTGGATACTTGCCCTTCGAGTGGGAGATCACGGACGGGGCGGTGGAAGGCGACAACCAACTCACCGTCATTCTCGACTCTCGGTTCAACATCAATGTGCCCCCGAACATCACGACCGCAGCGCCCAGTTCTTCCGTGGACTATGCGCAGCCGGGCGGGCTCCATCGTGACGTCTGGCTCCGATTCGAACCGAAGGCGTTTGTCGCCGACATCGCGTTGAGCAATGAAAACGTGATGGACAGCTCCAGCCGGAAGACAACAGCCGTCGTGACCATCGACTCGACGAGCGGGCCCTCAGCGGCACGAGTGACCGTGAGCTTGGCAG
>JALYHS010000421.1 GCA_030776385.1 Actinomycetota bacterium | reverse complement strand
ATTGAGTGCGGCATCCAGTGCGGCCTTGAGCGTCGCGGTCTTGCCGAATGCGGTCTGGATGGCGCCCCCGACGACCCCGAAGACCACCGAGAAGATCACGGCGACGCCGAGCGTGCCGCCGACCTGGCGGAAGAAGGTCGATGAGGAGGTCGCCACCCCGATGTCGCGCGGTCCAACCGCGTTCTGGCTCGCGATCGTGAGCGTCTGCATGAGCTGGCCGAGGCCAAGGCCGACAAGCAGCATCGCGGTGGCGAGAATCCAGTAGTTCGTATCCGCCTTGATCGTGGTGAAGATCAGGAATCCGAGCGACATGAACGCGGTGCCCATGATCGGGAATATCTTGTAGCGCCCGGTGCGCGAGATGATCTGACCGCTGACGATCGAGGAGATCATCAGGCCCAGGATCATCGGGAGCAGCTGGAATCCGCTGAGCGTCGGGCTGGAGCCCTTCACCAGCTGCAGGTAGAGCGGCACGGTCGAGATCGCGCCGAACATGCCGAAACCGACGAGCACGCCGAGGATCGTGGCCATCGAGAAGGTCGGGCTCGTGAAGAGCTTCAGCGGGATCAACGCGTCGTCGCCCATGAGGCGCTCGGCGATGATGAAGGCGATGATGCCCAGACCGCCGACGATGTAGCAGGCGATCGATCCGGCGGATCCCCAGCCCCAGTCGCGACCCTGCTCGGCGACCAGAAGCAGCGGCCCCACGGCGAGGATGACCGTGGCGGCGCCCCACCAGTCGATGCGCACACCGCGGTTGACGCTCTTCGGCGGCAGGTGCAGGAAGCGCAGCACGATGGCGAGCGCGACGATGCCGATCGGGATGTTGATCAGGAAGACCCAGCGCCATCCGGTGATGAAGAGGATCTCCGGAGCGCCGGCGAACAGGCCGCCGATCAGGGGGCCGATGACGCTGGAGATGCCGAACACGGCGAGGAAGTAGCCCTGGTACTTGGCGCGCTCGCGGGGAGCGAGCATGTCGCCCATGATCGCGAGCGGGAGCGCCATCAGCCCACCGGCACCGAGGCCCTGGATGGCGCGGAACCCGGCCAGTTCGAGGATCGAGGTCGAGAATCCGGAGGCGATCGAACCGATCAGGAACAGCACGATGGCGATGATGAACAAAGGACGGCGCCCGAAGATGTCGCTCAGTTTGCCGTAGATCGGCGTCGCGATCGTGGACACGATCAGGTAGGCCGTGGTGACCCAAGCCTGCTGACTGAGGCCGTTGAGATCGTCGGCGATCGTGCGGATCGACGTTCCGACCACGGTCTGGTCGAGGGCCGACAGGAACATCCCGGCCATGAGCCCGAAGATGACGAAGAGGATCTGGCGGTGAGTCATCTCCGCCGAGACCGTCGTACGGGCGGTCGCTGCGGGTGCCGTGGCGTCGGACATGGTGCCTCGTTCTGAAGTGAGTGACATGAGAATGGCCATCTCGGCGCCGCGATCCTCGCGACGCAACCGACGATGGCCCGTAGAAACTTGCGTAGACTGCAAAGTTACACCTTCGGCAGGCATCCTTGCAACCGCGGTCATCTTATGCTGAGGGGGTGACACGAGGAATCCGGATCGCGATCATCGCCGGGGCGTCGCTCGCGGTCGCTCTGATGGCTGCCATTGTCGCCGTGCTCATCGTGCCTGCCGGTGCGAAAACGCCCGTCGCCGCGCCGACAACGGCGTCTCCGAGCCCCAGCGCCACGCCGACGGCCAGTCCTACTCCCACGCCGACCCCGACTCCTGTGTTCAACAAGTCGCAGTTCTCGATCGACCAGGCCTCCAGCCTGTGGGTCGTCGTCAACAAGACGCGCCCACTGAATCCGGTCAACTACGCGCCACCGCTCACCGCTCTGAACCTTCCCGGTGGGGGGCAGATGCGGCCGGAGGCGGCGGCCGGCCTTCAGAAGATGTTCGCCGACTATCAGGCGCAGACCGGAGATCACTTCACCGTCGTCAGCCCCTATCGCAGCTACAACACTCAGGTGTCGACATACAACGGCTGGGTCACCCGTCTCGGCAAGGCCCAGGCCGACCGACAGAGCGCCCGTCCGGGCTACAGCGAGCACCAGACCGGTCTGGCCGTCGACGTCGACACCGCGGTCAGTCAGAGCTTCGGGGCCACACCGCCCGGCAAGTGGATCGCCGCGAACTCGTGGCAGTACGGCTTCATCGTGCGCTATCCGGATGGGCTGGAGCCGGTGACCGGTTATGAGTACGAGCCGTGGCACCTGCGCTTCATCGGCGTCGACCTGGCGACGGAGATGCACACCACCGGCATCCAGACGCTCGAGCAGTTTTTCGGGCTCCCGGACGCGCCGAACTACGCCGACGACGCCGATCACTAGGCACCAGTCGACACATGTGAAGATGCTCAGCGACGTGGTGCGTGGGCAGCCCCGTACACGGAGGCGTCCGACGTAAAGTGGCCACTATGAGGACATTTGGTCGGGTGGCTGTCGTCGCGCTGTCGACCGTCATCCTCGCGGCGGTGGCCACGACAGTCGTCGTTGCGCTTGCGCCGTCTTCGGCGACGTCGCTCAGCGGTGCTGCGCAGGCCGAACCAGCCAAGTCCGCGAGAGCAGCGACCCCGCTCCTGAGTCCCACTCCTCTCGCCGCTTCCACGCCGTCGCCCCCACCCGCTCCCGCCGTCTGCGCCGCGACCGCGCCCGGAGTCAAAGAGATCTACGTCAGCATCAGCCGGCAGCATTTGTGGGCATGCACCGGCAATGTCCTTCTCGTTGAAGGAGCTGTCACGACAGGCGCTTCAGCGCTGACGAACGTGCACGATGCAACGCCGGTCGGCCTCTCGCGCATCAATGCCAAAATTCGCAAAACCGTGCTCAGCGGACACGATGTCAACGGTTCGTGGAACGACCCTGTCACCTACTGGATGCCATTCAAGGGCGGCGACGGATTCCATGACGCGCCGTGGCAGACGTTTCCTCTCGGAAGTCCGCTCTACACGACGCAGGGTTCGCACGGCTGCGTGCACGTGTCTCTGGACGTGCTCGCGGAAGTGTTCAACTGGGCCGAAGTCGGCACGCTGGTCAACGTTCAGGCGTGAGGGCCGCGACCGGGCCACCCGACCTGACTCGGGGGATCAGCCCAGCAGCTCCTTCAGCGTGCTGCTGATCCACACCGTCGCCGCCTCGGCGCCCTCGCTGGTCGCACCCATGCCCCAGAATCCGTGGATGAGGCCGGGGAACTGGCGGTGCTCGACCCGCACTCCCGCGGCAACCAGTGCCGCGGCATAGGCATCGCCTTCGTCGCGCAGCGGATCGAACTCCGCGGTGGCGACGATCGCAGGAGGCAGCCCCACCAGGCTGGCGGCTCTCAGGGGCGAGACGCGGGGATCCGCCGTCAGTTCGAGCGCGCGCGGCTCGTCGAGCGCGACGCCGAGGTAGCGCGTGAAGAACCATTCCATGTCGGCCCGGGTCAGGAAGTAGCCCTCCGCGTTCTCGGTGGTCGATGCGTACTCGCCGCCCGAGTCGGTGGGCGGGTACGCGAGCAGCTGCGCGGCGATCGGGATGCCGTCCGCGGTGGCGAGCTGCGCGACGACGGCCGCCAGGTTCGCGCCCGCGCTGTCCCCGGCGACCGCGACGCGAGCCGGGTCGTTGCCGTAGTCGGCGAGGTGGGCGACGACCCAGCGGAACGCGGCATCCGCGTCCTCGACCGCAGCGGGGAACGGATGCTCGGGCGCCAGCCGGTAGTC
>JALYHS010000420.1 GCA_030776385.1 Actinomycetota bacterium | reverse complement strand
TGCGTCAACGACGAGTTGCCGATCGTGAATGGCGAGATCCCGCTTCCCGACTGGTCGGTATTCGAGGCTGAAGACCTGATCGATCTCACCGACGAGCTGCGCGAGCGATTCCGTGCGATCAGTCTCCCCGAGCCGGTTCGGGTGGCGAGCGACCCGATCCCTCTCGTCGACCCGCGGCGGTACGAGGTGCCGGCCACGGTGATCTGCTGCGAGTTCCGTGCCCAGCAAATGACCGAATGGATGGCGGGCGGCTTCGCGCCCGAGCTGCTCCTCACCCGCGCCGTCGAGCTCGTCGACCTGCCCACCGGGCACTGGCCGCAGTTCACGAAGCCGGCGGACCTCGCGACGACGATCCTGGCAGCCGTCGAACGCTGAACTCGCCGCGGGTTCCGTCGCTCGATGAGCAACCGAGCAGCAGCGCGAGGGCCGCGCAGGGCGGCAGTCGCACGGTCCCCGATACCATCGGCCTCGGTCTTCTGAACCGTTTAGTGACGCCGCGTACCGCTCAGGAGTTCCGCCCACTTAGATCGGGTGGGTATCACGAACCGTTCAGGCGACCCCTTGGTGAGCTCGACTACCAGCAGCTTGGACAGCGGACCCGCCAGAGGGCGAGTGAGCGCCGATTCGATGGCGTCGAGAGGTATATGAACCTCGTACCTGCGCTGAAAGAATCCGTGTGCGCGAAAAATCAGTTCGGGCTCGGGCCCCGGCTCAATCGTGAGCGTGCCACCGTTGGCTATCGCTCCGCGGAAGTGATTGGCCTTGGTTTCATAGGCGATGACGTCGGCACTCATCGGCACAGGGTAGATCTGCAAATCGGCCGTCGCCCAGCTGATCAGGAAAGTCCCAAGGTGCGGAAACTAGCAGTGACGAGCTTCGTGGCGCGTTTTCGCTCGCTGCATCAGACGTGCGAACTAGAGACCACTCGAAGTGTCGATTTGCCGGGGAAGATCGCGACCGCGACATCAGCGATTCGGCATGTTTGGTGCTGGTTGTGTTTTCCGGATAGCAGCGGTCGCATTTTTCCGGCATCAGTCCACAACTCAGCGATCGGAGCTGAAAGCGCCGGCCGCGATCACCTCGACTTCGACCAACTGATCGACGTACCCAAGCACGGTGACGCCCTGCAGTGTCGCTGGCACATCATGATCGCCGAAGTGGTCCCGAAAGACGCCCCAGGCGGCGACCAGGTCTTCGCGTAGCTGAGTGGGGACAAGAATGCGGATACTCGCAACATCGGTGATGCAGAGATCGCAGTCTGCGAGCACCGTCTCCATGTTCGCGAGTGCACGTCGCATTTGCGCGGCAATATCGCCGACCGCGAGAGCAACTTTCTTATCTCAGAACCCCAGCTGCAGAAGCAGTATCCAGGGGAAGATCACGAATCTTCACAACGACACCACACCCTTCTTAATCGCGTGCGCGTCACCGTCGAGGAGCGATCTCTCGCGTTCCGCCGATTCGGCATCGCTCAAAGTCCAGCCGTCGCCCACGTAGCGAGGGATGACGTGAAGGTGGAAATGAGGGATGGTCTGGAGGGCGGCCTCGCCGTCACAGACGAGGACGTTAAGTCCCGTGCAGGGAATCCCCGAGCGACGCAAGGCCCGCGCCAGGTGGTGACCGACCGACCAGACGCGCGAGCCGGTGGCGACGTCGAGGTCTTCAAGCCCCTCCGCGTGTACCCGCGGCACGACGAGAAGATGACCGCGCGTGGCAGGGTACCGATCCATGAACGCGATGACGGTCTCATCCTCGAACACGAGACTGGCCTCGGCCGTTCCGGTCACGATGTCGCAGAAGATGCAGGACTCGCCCGATGATTTCGACTCGCCTGGCATCGGCTCCGCCCTTTCGTTCGCGGGATAGTTCGGCTAGAACCCCAACTGCAGCACCAGTATCCCCGGGAAGATCGCGAACACTATCGTCACAGGCAAAATCAAGAAAACCAGCGGCACGAGCATCGTGACCTCCTTCTTCCCCGCCGATTCCAGCAGCGCACGCTTCGTCTCATCGCGGGAGTCCTGCGCCTGAGCGCGCAGCACCTCCACCAATGGGGTGCCGCGGTCGAGTGCGCCGAGCAACTGGTCGACCGTGCGAGTCAGGGTCGGCAGGGCGACGGTGGCGGAGGCGCGCTGCAGCGCATCTGCCAGCGGCACGCCGGTGTTGATCTCGGCGACCACCCGACCGAGCTCGCGGGAGAGCTCGCCGTTGCCGAGGCGCGCGACGCGTTTCAGAGCATCCAGGATGCCCTCACCCGCCGAGAGCGAGAGGGTCAAGAACTCGAGCACCGTCGGCAACTCGGTCGAGATCCGGGCGAGGCGGAGTCGCGCCGCACGAGCGAGAAGTTGTTCGGGGGCGAGCAGTCCGGCCGCCCCTGCGACGAGCGCGACGACGAGTTGCGCGGGCAAGCCGGCCGATGACACGCGCCCGACCAC
>JALYHS010000419.1 GCA_030776385.1 Actinomycetota bacterium | reverse complement strand
TCAGGGATACGAAGCGGACGTGGTCGACCGGAACACGTCCTTCTGTGTCGTCACCAATACCGGTGGTGGCCCGTGGACGATTCCCGACGCACTTCTGGATCCGCGGACCGCGAACAATCCGGTCGTGGTCGGAGATCCTCGCGTCCGGTCGTACGCGGCCGCGCCGCTGATGACGCGAGACGGGTACCACCTGGGTTCGCTGTGCGTTTACGACCTCGAGCCGCGTCGGTTCGACGACGACGCGCTCCGGACACTGTCCGACCTCGCCGAGATCGTCATGGACGAGCTGGAGCTGCGACTCGCGAGCCGCCGGGCGGCGACGCAGCGGTGACGACATGGCCCTGCAGGGGTCTGATCGATTCCGTGGAGGTGGACTCGGGAGCCGACCCACCGTTCGATCCGGAGGGACTTGTTCCGGGCCGCCCACGTAGCGCTCACTTGCGCTCGAACAGCGCTTTGCGGGTCGCGAGCCGCAGTTCCATCTCGTTCATCGCGATCCCGGCGAAGTCGCGCAGGGAGGCGAGTTCCGTCGCAGTGAAGTCCCGCGGCGCGAGGTCGGCGGCGTACAGCGCGCCGATGGGGTGCCCGTCGTAGGTGATCAGCGGCGCAGCGGCGAACGATCGAACGTGCGGCGGGTATGTGACCAGCGGACTGGTGCTCGTCTCAGTATCCAGCAGGGTGTCCCTGACCATCCACGGATCACTGTCCGGCTTGCCCACCGGTGACGCGATCCCGGTGGAGTCGAGCTCTTCGACGTCGATGCCGTGTCGGCTCTTCACCCACACTCGATCGACGTCGAATATCCCGATGGCCGCGATCGCGACCCGCAGCGTGCGGGCCACGAGGCGCGTCACCCGGTCGTAGCTCGGCTCCGGCGGAGTGTCGAGGACGTTGTAGCGACGCACAGCGGCGAGCCGCTGCGCTTCGTCACTCGCAACGAGTGGAGGACCGACCCGGCGCTGCCGGACGAGCTCGTCGATGTTCGCGTCCTGGAACTGTGCCGCCGCCTCGACCAGCGAGATACGGTGCTCCGGCTGCCGCGCGGTCATGCTCCTGAGGATCGCTCCGACCGCGGGAGGTACCGAGTCGGGAATGGTGGGAACGTGTCTCACTCGGGCCAGCAACGATTGCTCGGAGCTGCCCGGGAACGCGGGCTGCCCGGTGCCGGCCTCGAGCAGGACGAGGCCGAGCGAGTACACGTCAGAAGCGATCGTCGCCGGCGCCCCTTCCACCTGCTCCGGGCTGATGTACGTCGCCGGGTCCGGCGACGAGAACCGCCCGGTGCCCCCGGATTCGGAAAGGGCGGCCAATCGGAAGTCCGTGAGCTTCCCCCGGAAACGGGCATCCGCGTTCCGGGCGGCGACGAGGATGTTGGCCGGCTTGATGTCGCGATGCAGGAAGCCGAGCTCGTGTACCGCGTGCAGCCCCTCGCTCAGGTCGTGGCCGAGCCAGCAGACCTGGACCCAGGGGATGCGACCGTTCCGCAGCCGCTCCCGCAGATCATCGCCCGGCACGTACTCCATCACGAGGTAGACCTGAGGGTGGACCGGATCGACGGTGTCCACGCCCGCATCAAGCAAGGTCGTCACCGCGTAGTGGTTGAGAGAGGCGAGCAGCTTCGCCTCCGCCTCCTGCCGCAACAGCTCCTCCGCAGAATCCGCTCGAGACGCGAACACCTTGATCACCACCTGCCGGCGCAGGAGCAGATCCGTCGCCTGGTAGACGGCGGCCCTGTCGCCCTGCCCGAGGCGACGACCGACGACGTACCGCTCAGAGAGCGCGGCCAGGTGCCCGCCCGTGGGCTCCTCGGTCACGTCGCCTCCATCCTCAACGTCCCGACGATTCCGTTGCGGCAACTCCGGCGTCGCGCCTGCCGATGCGATGGCAGGCCCGCAGACGAGTGTGCAGCATGACGCACCGCAGCTCGGCTCGAAGTGCAATCGGACGCGACGCCGACCCAGCTCGTGTGATGTCTCAGGACATCGATGAGAGGGGGCGTCAACGCTTCGGGGACGGCTGAATCGCCCCGGACGCGGACCTCCGTCGGGCGACCCGGTCAGACGAGTTGCGGCTGCGCCGTCAATGCTCCTTCCGGCCGCACATCGGGCACTGCCACTCGCGGCCCCGGCT
>JALYHS010000418.1 GCA_030776385.1 Actinomycetota bacterium | reverse complement strand
ATGCCGCTCCATGCGGCACGGGCGAAGCGCTCCGCGAGCGCGTCGCGGTCGAGCTGCGCGTCATCCGGGTAGAGCGCGCGGATCAGTGGGCCGACCACCGTCTCGGCGAGTCCGAGGATCGTCATGTGAACTCCTTCGTTGGGGCATCAGGTTCGTTGGGGCATGAGATTCGTTGGGGGATGGGTCGGGGGGCGGCGCGGTCGTGAGTGGTGCCACCGGCTGCTGCGAGGTGGACGCCCTCACCGCGCGGCCTTGCGCAGGTAGAGCGCCCGCCCGACGTGGTCGGCGTCGGGACGCGAGGTGCCGTCGAGGTCGCAGAGCGTCCACGCGAGCCTCAGCACTCGGTCGTAGCCGCGCATGGTGATGCCTCCGCGTTCCAACGCCCGGTCGAGCCCGACGGTGGCACCCGTGGTCGGCGCCCCCGGCGGCGAGCGCAGCCACGCCCCTGCGACGTGCGCGTTGAGACGCCAGGGGGTGGCACGCAGGCGATCCGCTGCCGCATCGCGCGCAGCCTGGATGCGGATGCGCGCCGACGCCGTGTCGAGCCGCGTGCCGTGATCTCGCAACCGAAGCTGCGCGGCGGTGATGCGATGCACGTCCATCCGAATATCGACGCGGTCCAGCAGCGGTCCGCTCAGACGCCCGAGGTAGCGGCGCACCGCGAACGGTGTGCAACGGCAGTCCCCGTCGCGCGTGCCCGCGTTGCCGCACGGGCAGGGATTGGCGGCGAGCACCAGTTGGAAACGCGCCGGGAAGCGCGCCGTCGCGGTCGCCCGCGAGATGGCGATCACCCCGGATTCCAGCGGCTGACGCAGGGCGTCCAACGCGGCCGGCGCGAACTCGGGCGCCTCATCGAGGAAGAGCACCCCGTGTGCGGCGCGCGCCGCAGCCCCCGGGCGGATCACCCCGCTTCCGCCTCCGACGATCGCCGCCGCGCTCGCGGTGTGATGCGGGGCCTCCAGCGGAGGTCGGGTCGAAAGTGCGCCGCGTACCGGGATCCCGGCCAGAGAGCGGATCGACGCCACCTCGAGCGCCTGCTCGGTGCTGAGTTCCGGCAAGAGTCCCGGCAGACGGGAGGCGAGCATCGTCTTGCCCGACCCGGGCGGGCCGAGCAGGTAGACGTGATGTCCCCCGGCCGCGGCGACCTGCATGGCCTCCACGGCATCCGGGTTGCCGATCACATCGGCGAGGTCGCCGTCGTCATCAGCCAGCTGTGCGGGAACCATCGGCATGAGCGGATCGAGCGGAATCGGCTCCAACTCGGCGCCGTGCCAGATCGCCGCATCTCGCAGCGAGATCACCGGCACGATCCGCGCACCCGGTACCAGCGAGGCCTCGTCGGCGTTCCCGGAAGGGACAAGCACCGTGTCGAACCCTGCTCGCACGGCAGACAGCACGGCAGGGAGGATGCCGGCGAGCGGGCGAAGGCGACCGTCCAGTCCCAGCTCGCCGAGGTGCACGACGCGCGCGACGGAGTCGGCGGACACCTGCCCGTCTGCCGCCAGCGCCGCCATGGCGATGCCAAGGTCGAAACCCGATCCGTGCTTCGGCAGCGCCGCCGGGGACAGGTTCACCGTCAGCTTGCGCGACGTCAGCGGGAGTCCCGAGTTGCCGGCGGCGGACCGGACCCGGTCGCGCGCCTCGCCGAGGGCCGCATCCGGCAGACCGATGAGCACGAAGGCGGGGAGATTGCTCGAGATGTCGGCCTCGATCTCGACGACCGCGCCCTCGAGGCCGAGCAAGGAGATGGCGTGGGCGCGCGCGACGGTCACTAGAAGACCCGCTCGAGATGTTCGACGATCGCCGGAAGGTCGCGCGGTGCAATGACCGCGACGGCATCGATGCGAATGCGGCGAGCGCCCCGACCCGGCACGCCCGGATGCGCCTCGCACCAGGCCCCCGCCAGGCGCCGCAATCGCGCGAGCTTCGCGGCAGTGATCGCCTCGAGCGGATGCCCGAACGCCACGCTCGACCGCGTCTTGACCTCCACGAATACCGTCTCGTCGCCATCACTCAGCACGAGGTCGATCTCGCCCTGCGGACACCGCCAGTTGCGGTCGAGGACCGTCAATCCGCTTCGGATGAGATGCCGCTCGGCGATGCGTTCACCCCGGACGCCCAGTTCGTCTTTCGCTGCCATGCGCCGAGGATCGCGCAGACGACCGAACCATGGTCCGGACGTGTCGCCCCCTGAGGAGAACCGCCGTCAGCGGAGCCTGAGAGGGAGTGGACGCTGCGCAGTGCGCAAAACCGCGGGAGGATGCTCCCCATGCGATGGAGCTACGGACGGGTGACCCTGATGCTGCTGGGGGGGATCGTCGTGCTGGCGGTGGCGCTGGGAATTCTGTTCGGAACGAACCTGATTCTGCGCACCCACCCGGTCCCCTTCCCGCTGATCGCAGGCGGGGCCGCACTCGCGTGCCTGCTCGTTCTGCGCCTGCGCGGGAGCGGCCCGGGGCGCGGGTCCGGGCCGGGCGCGAACCCGCCGTAGGCTCGAAGGATGCTTCCGCTCGCCGTCCTGCTCGTCGTGAACGCCGTCTTCAACGTGCTGGTGTGGCCGACCTTCTACAAGCGCGTCGCCCGCGACGAGCGTGCCCACGACGCGAACGGCAAGCCGACGCGGTTCCTGAAGGTGCACTCCGTGCTCATCGGGGCCGCTCTCCTCCTGGCGCTGGTATCCGCGGTGTTCGCCGTACTGGCGTTCGCCGGGGTTCTGAACTAGTTCGCGAGCGACTCCAGCACCGTCATCGGCGGGACGAAGAACGTCGTCCCGGTGACCGCGGTTGACA
>JALYHS010000417.1 GCA_030776385.1 Actinomycetota bacterium | reverse complement strand
GCACCGTGCGGGAGCGCGATGCGAGCGGTGGGGGTCCGCGTGGGAACAGTCGGGCCGGTGCCCCTGCTCGCGGCTCACGCGCACTGATCTGGTTCATCGTCATCGCCTCGGTGCTCGTCGTCGGGCTGGCGGCCACCGCCATCGCAGTCCTGGTGCGCACCAACGGCACCGGAAGCGGCATCCCGACCGTCACCGAGATCTCGGCCACCCGGTCATCCACGACCGTGCACTTCGCCTGGAAGGACCCGGGGCTCGCCGACAGCGACCGCTACCAGATCCAGGTGGTCGGCGGCACCTCGAGCATCCAGCTGAGCCCGAAGTTCGTCGTCGATGCCGCTGTCGGCGAGACCGTCTGCATCACTGTGGCCGTCAATCGCGACGGCAAGACCGGCAATCCCAGCGCCGAGAAGTGCGTCGACGTGACCGATGGGTGAGTTCACGTGATCGGGAAGTGGCTTGCCGCCCACCGCTCGCTCGTCGCGACCGCGACGAGCGGCACGGTGATCGCTGCCGTGGTCGCCACCCTCGCCGTGGTCTCGACGGGTTTCACCGCGCAGAAGCTCGACCTGGGCGACGGCAGCGTCTGGGTCGGAAACGACTCCTCGCAGGTGGTGGGGCGCGCGAATCCGGCTGTGCTCGAGCTGAACACGGTGGTGCGCAGCACCGGCACCGAACTCTCGGTCGTGCAGTCCGGCACCGAGGTGCTGCTCGTCGACCACACCGACGCGACCGTCGCGATCATCAATCCGGCCACCTCCACCGCAGGCGAGAGCATCGCGCTGCCGCCGAAGCAGCCCCAGTTGTTCCTCGCCGGACCGCGCGTCGCGATCTACGAGGCGGGCACCGGCGAGCTCTGGCTCGTGCAGCAGACCCAGTTGCAGAGCTTCGACGCGACGACACCCGCCACGCTCAGCCTCGGTATCGGCACGGTGATCAATGTCGCACCGGACGGCACCCTCGTGGCCTATTCGCCCCAGCTCGGCGAGGTGTACCGCCTCGATGCCACACTCTCGGACCAGGTGGACCAGAGCTGGTCGGTGAAGCTCGGCGCGGCCTCGGATTCGGTCCAGGTCACCTCGGTCGGCGGTCAGTGGGCCGTGCTCGACACGACGACCCGCAAGGTCGCCGTCGAGGGGCACACCACCGACGTCTCCCGGCTGCTGCCCTCGGGGTCGACGGCGAAGTTGCAGGCGGCAGGCGAGGCGGCCGCCCGGGTGCTGCTCGCAACGGGAACGGCGCTCTACGGCATTCCGTTCGACGGGAGCGCGCCGAGCACCCTGCTCGACGGCCGTTCGGGATCCGCCGCGGCCCCTGCCGTGCTGAACGGCTGCCAGTACGCGGCCTGGACCTCGGGAATCGCGTGGCGGCATTGCGCGGGGGATGCGGCAGCCGGCACCCGGATGAGCCTCGCCTCGGTTCCGGGCGGCGCCCAACTCGCGTTCGCGACGAACGCGAAGCAGCTCGTGCTGAACGACGGACGCGCAGGCGGCACCTGGGTTGTGCAGGCGAACGGCGAGCTGATCGACAACTGGGCGGGTCTCATCCCGAAGGACGACAACCAGCAGGCCCAGCAGAACAACCAGGACGTGCCGCCGACGGTCGATCCGCAGCAGAAGCCGCCGGTCGCCGTCGACGACAACTTCGGGGCGAGACCGGGCAAGACCTCGGTGCTCCCCGTCCTCCTCAACGACTACGACCCGAACGCCGATGTGCTGGTCATCACGGCTGTCGACACGATCGACCCCGCAATCGGGCACGTCGACCTGGTGAGCCGCAACCAGCAGTTGCAGATCACTCTGGTGCCGAACGCATCCGGCGTGATCGCCTTCACGTATACGATCAGCGACGGCCGCGGGGGGACAGCGAGCGCGACAGTTCGAGTCACGGTCCGCACCCCGTTGGAGAACTCGCCCCCTCAGCAGGTCCGCGTCACCAAGACGACCGTGGCCGAGGGGGGTCGCGTCTACACCCAGGTGATCAGCGACTGGGTCGACCCCGACGCGGATCCGTTCTACCTGGTCTCCGCCTCGACGGTGGGCACCGACAAGATCAGCTATCAGCCGGATGGAGTCGTCGTCTTCACCGACTCCGGCGACGGTGGCCTGCAGAAGAACGTGACGCTCACCATGAGTGACGGTCGTGCACAGGGCAGCGGAAGTCTGGCCGTCACCGTCAAGCCGATCGGCCAGGTGCCGATCGTGATCGAGCCGTGGATCGCGCTGGCCACCGCGGGCCAGGAGGTCACGGTCCGCCCCATGAGTCACGTGCGAGGAGGCAACGCCATTCTCCGGCTGAACGCCGTCCCGACGAAGGCGGGCGTGACGATCGTCCCGAGCTTCGACGCGGGGACGTTCACCTTCGAAAGCACAGTGATCGGCACGCACTACGTGGAGTTCACCGTCACCGACGGCACCCAGAACGCGACAGGTCAGGTGCGCGTCGACGTGTCGGCTCCCCCCAACTCCACCACCAAACCGATCACCGTGCCGCACACGATCTTCGTCACGTCCCTCAGCTCCGGAATCGTGGATCCCACCTCCACCGACATCGATTCGGCCGGCGGGGTGCTCGTGCTCACCGGCCTGCTCAACGTGCCGACCGGTTCGGGGGTCGAGGCCGAGATCCTCGACCAGCACCAGGTCAGGGTTACTCTCGGTAAACCGCTCGGTGCGGCGACGGCGGCATTCAACTACCGCATCAGCAACGGTCTCGCGGATTCTGTTGGAACGATCACCGTGATCGAGATTCCACGACCGAGCCAGTTGCAGCCGCCGGTGGCCGTCGACGACTCGGTGACGGTGCGCGTGGGTGATGTCATCGACATCCCGGTGCTCGACAACGACTCCCAGCCGGACGGCCAGCCGATCACCCTGGTGCCGAAGCTCGCGAAACAGCTTCCGGATGGCGCGGGCCTGCTGTTCGCCTCGGGCGACCGTTTGCGCTACCTGGCGCCGCAGACCGCGGGCAACTACACGGCGGCGTACTCCGTGCAGGGGCCGGACGGACAGACGGCGCAGGCCAGCGTCAACATCTCCGTGCGCGAGGTCGACCTCGCCACCAACAACCCGCCCGTCGCCGCGGAGGTGACCGCGCGCGTGCTCGCGGGGGAGACCGTCAGCATCCAGATCCCGCTCACCGGGATCGACCCGGACGGCGACTCCGTGCAGCTGATCGGCGTGGCGAGCAACCCGGACAAGGGCTCGATCCTGGCGGTCGCCAACGGGGCGATCCTCTACAAGGCCGGCGACTACTCCTCGGGCACCGACAGTTTCACATACACGATCGTCGACGGACTGGGAGCCCGGGCGACCGGCGCGGTGCGCGTCGGCATCAGCGCTCGCCTCGCGGGTGCCCGCAATCCGGTCGCGAACGCCGACTCGGTCGAGGTGCGCCCGGGTCGCACGGTCTCGGTGCAGGTGCTCGCCAACGATTCGGATCCCGATGGCAGCCCGTTGACCGTCACCACCGTGGTCGCGAACACGCCGAACACCACAGCCAAGATCATCGACAAGACCAGTATCGACATCACACCGCCGAAGACACCGGGCATCTATTCGGTGATCTACACGATCCAGAACGCATACGGCGGCACCAGTTCGAACTTCGTGACGGTCAAGGTCGACGACAAGGCTCCGCTGTCATACCCCGTCGTTTCCGACACGACACTGTCGGTGAGCGACGTGCTCGGGCGCAGCTCGATCGACGTGTCCGAGCTCAGCAACGTTTTCTTCGCCGACGGCAATGTGCAGGATCTCGGAGTCTCGCTGCTGCAGGGCTACAGCGGCAGCGCCCAGGTGCTCTCGAACAAGAAGATCAGGGTGCAGATTCTCAACAGGAGCCAGATCATCCCGTTCTCGGTGTCGCATCCCGACGACGACACGATCCGCTCGTACGGTTTCATCCGTGTTCCCGGGTACGACGATGCGCTCCCTCAGGTGAACCTGAAGGCGCCGTCCCTCAAGGTGAAGAGCGAGCAGCCCCTGACGATCGACCTCGATCAGTACGTCGTCGCGCTCGGAGCCTCGCGCGTACACCTCACGGATTCCGCCTCGGTGAAGGCGACCCACGCCAACGGCACCTCCCTCGTCGTGAACGATCACACTCTCGTGTACACCTCGGCCGATCGGTACTTCGGCCCGGCATCCATCACCTTCGAGGTGACGGATGGCAGCTCGGCAACCGATCCGAACGGCCACACCGCGATCCTGACCCTGGCGATCGACGTGCAGCCGCGCGACAATCAGCCGCCGGTGCTGATCGGCGCCGTCATCGACTTCGAGCAGGGGCAGTCGAAGGAGCTCGACCTGGTCAAGCTCACCAACTATCCGTATCCGGATGTCAATGAGCTGGCGTACACCGTGCTGGCGCCCGATCCGACGGGCTTCACGTACACGCTCAACGGGCAGCGCCTGGAGATCACCGCAAACGAGACTGCGGTGACCGGCAGTTCGACCTCGATCTCGCTCGGGGTGCGGGATGCGGTCAATGCCGGCCAAGCCGGCGTCATCCAGCTCCAGGTCGTGCCGTCGACGCGTCCACTCGCGAAACCGGTGCCGGACTCGGCGATCGCGAAACGCGGCCAGACCACCAACCTCGACGTGCTCAGCAACGATCAGGCGAACAACCCGTTCCCGGAGACTCCGCTGCGCGTCGTTGACATCCGCGGGATCGACGGTGCCTCCCTGCCCGCCGGGGTGTCGATCACCCCGAGCGCCGACAAGTCGCGCGTAACGGTGCAGGTCGCTGCGGGTGCGGCGCCGACCGACGTGAACTTCCAGTACGAGGTGGCAGACGCGACCAACGACCAGAACCGCTACGTCTGGGGCAACGCCACCATCTCCATCCAAGACGTCCCCGACCCGGTCACGAGTGTCCGAACGACCGAGTTCGGCGATCGATATCTGAAGCTCTCGTGGCTCCCGGGCCAGTTCAACAACTCGCCGATCACCGAGTACGACGCGACGATGTCGAACGCGACGACCGGCGCGGTGCTGTCCACAACCGTGTGCACCGCGACGGTCGGATGCCAGGTCACCACCCCCGGCAACGGCCCGAGTAACGCCGTGCGCTTCTCGGTCGTCGCGGTGAATGCCATCGGCGCGTCCACGCCGGCATCGAACCCCGGTCCGATCTGGTCGGACGTGATTCCGCCGCCGCCGAGCAGCCTCACGTCGCGGCCGCTCAATCAAGGGCTCCGCGTCGGCTGGAAGAAGCCGGCGGACTCCGGGGGAAGCGCGATCGAGCAGTACGTCGTCGTGGTCGGCGGCGTCTCGCAAGTCGTCGCCGTCGGCGTCAGCGATGCCGTCGGGACCCAGTACTACGCCAATGTCACCTCGGCATCGATTGCGAACGGTGCGGCGGTCGCGTACTCGGTCAGCGCGCGCAACAGCGCTCCCAACTCGCTGGCGACCTGGAACGAGGTGGATGGCACTGGCACCCCCGCGGGCGCCCCGATCGTGGCAGGCAGCCCGACGGCCGCCGGGTCCACCACCGACGGCTCGACCGCGAGCGTCAGCTGGCCGGGAGCGTTCGGCGGCAACGGTGCGACCATCACCGCGTACTACGTGGCCATCTACACCGGCTCGGCCCCGAGCTGCACGGTGACCGGTGTCGACACGGGAAACCCCTTGGTGTCGCCTCCGACCGGGGACGTCAACACCGTCGACGGCTCAGTCACCAGTACCGCTTTCAGCAACCTCTCGCCGAATCAGACGTACAAGATCACGGTGTTCGCGTACAACGGGCAGGGTTGCACGGCCTCCCCGGAGGTGCAGGTGACCCCGCGGGCCATGCCGGGTTCCGTGACCTCGATCATCCCGAGCGGCCCGTCGCCGAGCGGCACCGGCACGTGGGACTACTCGATCAGCACGCTCACGATCGCGCCGGGCTCGGCCTCGACCGATTACAACGAGTACTACTACCGGTACGTCTCCGGCGCCGAGGGATCGACCCACGGTCCCCAGAAGGCCGGAGTTCCTCTGCTGTCCTCGGACGGCTCGCAGTACGGCAACGCCGTCGCCATCCAGGTGAAGGCCTGTTACGACTACGGCGATGGCACGGTGCTCTGCAGTCAGGACTGGTCCGCGGCGTTCCCGCTCGGCACGCCGGTCAACAACAGCCTGCCGGGCGGGCTGACGGCGACGTCGACAGGGCCGCTCTCCGGAACCTGGACATGGGGCTCATCGCCGAGCGGCGCATACGACTCGATGCAGTACTCGTGCGACGGCGGCAACACCTGGAACGATCTGGCTTTCGGCGCGGGGGGAAGCTGCGACGCCACCTGGGTGCTGACACCGCCTCCGCTGCAGATCCGCATCGTGGCTGACGGAGTTACCGACGGCTTTGTGCGAAGTTACTCGTGGACGGACTACCTGCAATGACCCGGCTGCGCTCCACCCGCTTGGCCCGAACCGAGAGGAACACCCCGCGATGAGCATGACCCCTGAACAGGCATCCGCCTTCCAGGAGACCTTCGGGCGACTCGTGTCCAACGTCGAGCAGGTGCTGCTTGGCAAGACGTTCGTGGTGCGCCTGGGCTTCGTCGCGCTCTTCAGCGAAGGACACCTGCTGCTCGAGGACTTCCCCGGAACGGGCAAGACCTCCCTGGCCCGCGCGATCGGCCAGAGCGTGTCCGGCACGAGCAACCGCATCCAGTTCACGCCCGATCTGCTTCCCGGTGACATCACCGGGGTCAGCGTGTACGACCAGCGCACGGGTGAGTTCGACTTCCACAGCGGCCCGGTGTTCGCCAACATCGTGCTCGCCGACGAGATCAATCGTGCCAGCCCGAAGACCCAGGCCGCGCTTCTCGAGGTCATGGAGGAGGGGCAGGTCACCGTCGACGGCGAGACGCATCCCGTCGACGCGCCGTTCATGGTCATCGCGACCCAGAACCCGATCGAGCAGGCCGGAACCTACCGACTGCCCGAGGCGCAACTCGACCGCTTCCTGCTGAAAGCATCGATCGGCTATCCCGATCACGCCTCCACCCTCCGCATCCTCGAGGGCGCGGGAACCAAGGCGCACGACACGACAGTGCCGTCGATCGTGACCGCCGACGCCGTGCTCGAGATGGCGCAGCAGGTGCGTACCGTGCATGTCGACCCGAGCATCAACGACTACGTGTCGCGGCTCGTGGAGTCCACCCGCGGCGCCACCGAGGTGCGTCTCGGCGTCAGCGTGCGCGGCGCGCTGGCGCTGGTGCGCGCCTCGAAGACGTTGGCAGCAGCATCCGGTCGTCACTATGTCGTGCCGGACGACGTGAAGTCGCTCGCCGAGCCCGTGCTGTCGCACCGCCTCGTGCTCGACCCGGAGGCGGAGTTCGACGGGGTCACCCCGTCGAGCATCATCGCGCAGCTGCTGCTCGAGACGGCGCCCCCGAGTGATCGG
>JALYHS010000416.1 GCA_030776385.1 Actinomycetota bacterium | reverse complement strand
GGTTCGAATCTGCAGGGGACATCGCGGAGGAGACGAAGCACGCATCCCGTCTGGTGCCCAGGGCGATGCGCTCCTCGCTGCTCTTCGGCGGTCTCGCTTCATTCGTCCTGATCGCCGGTCTCCTGCTCGCGACGCCGGCAGACCACAAGGGGTACGCGGCTGCGCTGTCGTTCTCTGGTGGCATCCCGATGATCCTCGCCGAGCTGCCGCAATGGCTCCAAGACGTGTTCTTGCTCGTGGTGTGTATCGCCTTCTTCTCCTGCGGCACCGCAACGCAGGGTGCCGGCTCCCGCCTCCTGTTCTCCTACGCGCGAGACAGGCAGCTTCCCGCCAGCGGCCGGCTGCGGAAGGTCTCGCCCCGGTTCGCCACGCCGGTCAACGCTCTGCTCGTGGCCGGCATCGTCCCGATCCTGTTCACACTGCTCGTGAACGTGAACCCGACAAAGGATGTGCACATCCTTTGGTTCGTCTTCCCAGCGGGCATCAACGCGCTCACCGCGCTCGTCTCATTCGGCGTGACCGGTATCTACCTGTCCTTCCTTCTCACGGTGATCGGTTCCATGATCGCGAGGGCCCGGGGCTGGCGTCCCGCCGGCGCCTTCAGACTCGGTCGGTGGGGTTGGCCGGTCAGTATCGTCGCGGCGATCTATCTCGCCGTGATGCTCATCGACATCGTGATCCCGACCGGTCTCACAAGCCCGCGAGGGGCGCTGTTCAACCTCGATTGGATCACCCTCGTCGTCATGGTCGTCCTGCTGCTGATCGGCGGCGTGTACTTCGTCATCGCACGCCCCGACCGGCGCCATCCGGAGCAGACGCAGCCCGACCAGGCGCCCGTGAACGATTCCCTTGCTGATTGACCGAGATGGACCGTAACGACCGGCCGGGGGTGACGACGCGGACCGCCCGCGTCCTCATCGCCCCCGTGCCGGCCGGGGGCCGGGGACGGGAGATCGCGCGCCGCCTCGAGGACGCGATCCGTCTCGGCGTGCTCGAGGCGGGAGCGCGGCTGCCGAGTGAGACCGTGCTGGCCGAACAGTTCAACGTGTCACCGCTCACGTTGCGCGAGGCGCTCGCGCTGCTCCGCGACCGCGATCTGGTGAAAACGCGCCGGGGGCGCGGCGGCGGCACCTTCGTCCTGGCCTCCACTCGCAAAAGCGACGAACATCTGAGCGAGGTGCTCCGAGCCATGTCAAGCCAGGAGATGCAGGATCTCGGCGACCACCGTGCGGCCGTCTCGGCGGCTGCCGCCCGCCTTGCGGCGTCGCGGGCCCTGGATGAGGACCTCGAGCAACTGCGCCGCTCGCTGACCAGCTTCGACCCCGACGGCACGATCGGTGAACTCAGACGCGCCGACTGCCGATTCCACATCGAGGTCGCCGTGGCGGCTCAGTCGCCACGTCTCACGGAGGCCGAGATGTCACTCTGGACCCAGGTCGGCGATCTCGTCTGGTACGCAGTGGCTTTCGGCGAGCGGATGCGGGTCGTGGAGGAGCATGCGGAGATCCTGCGCGCCATCGAGCAGCGGGACGCCTCGGCTGCTCACCGTCTCGCCCTCCTCCATGCCGACGACGAGACTCGCCGCCTCCTTGCACACCGGGTGCGCGTCATTTCAGCGGGAAGCGCGAAATGAGTGACGGAATTCTGCGCGGAGCAGCCGCCGAGCTCAGGGCGTTGATCGGGACACTCGAACGGGTCGGCGGTCGCGCGGCCGGCGTGCTCGAGGTTGGCGGTTCGGAGCGTGAGTCCAGCGTCCGCGACCGCCTCGAGCACATCAACTCCGAGTTGATTCGCGCGCTCTCCGCTCACTCGCGCGCGGCGTGCGGACTCGGATTGGTCCTTGCCCCCGGCTTGGTGGACGGATGCGCACGTTGGCTGCAGTGGTACTGGAAGAGCCCCGGACGGCCGCCGACCCGCCTTCGGGCCAATCTGGATCCGAACGACCCAGACTTCTACGACTACACGCTCGCCCCCTGGTACCGGCGCCCGTTCGATACGGACGAGCCGGCGATCACCGGTCCGTACGTGGACTTCATCTGCAGCAATGAGTACGTCTTCACTCTTGCGGTCCCCATCTCCGCCCGCGGCAGGTACGTGGGGATCGCCGGCGCGGATGTGCGAGCGGCCCACATCGAACGGCTGCTCACCCCGGCCCTGTCCGCGGCGCCGATGCCGACCGTGGTGGCGAGCCGGGAGGGGCGGATCATCGCCTCGAACCTCGCCACTGG
>JALYHS010000415.1 GCA_030776385.1 Actinomycetota bacterium | reverse complement strand
GGCACGATCACCTCGCCGATCCCTCCATGTGGATGGCGCACGCCGTCGCCGCCGCCCTCACCGTCCTGTTCCTGCGGCATGCCGAACTGGCCGTCTGGACCATGCTCACCCGCCTGACCACGCTCGTCGTCGACCGGATCACCGGAGCGGTCGTCCCGATCCTGACGGCCGAGCGTCCCCCGCTGATCGTCGGGTCGCCCGACGTCGCCCCGCTCTTCACGTGCCTGCTCACCGCGTCGGCCCGGCGCCGCGGCCCCCCTCTGCTCGGGTTCTGAGCGCACTCCGCCCTCGGGCGGCATCCAGAACGCGTCGTCGCACACGCGGCGATGACATCCACTTTGCAGAAGGATTTTCCATGAAACGATCCACCCCGCGCACGGTCGGCGTCGCGGCCCTCGCGCTCGGAGCCGCAGCCTTCCTGGCGATCTCGGCCCCCCTGAGCGCGAACGCTCACATCTCGCTCGAAACCAACACCGCCACCCCCGGCAGCTACGACACACTCACCTTCCGAGTACCGAATGAGGCGACCGACGGGTCGGCGACCAACAAGGTGACGCTCACCCTGCCCGGCGACGCGGGCCTGCTCGCCAGCGTCAGCTACCTCCCGGTGCCCGGATGGACGACAGAGCTCGTCACAACGAAACTCGCAACCCCGCTCGTCAACGGAGACCAGACCACGACCGAAGCCGTGACACAGGTGATTTGGACGGCCACGCCGGGTTCCGAGTACGGCCAAGGCTCCCTCGGGGTCTTCAAGCTGTTCGTCGGACCGATTCCCAAGGTGGGCAAGATCACCCTGCCCGTGGATCAGGGGTACGCCGACGGCAGGGTCGTCTCCTGGAGTCAGGCGCCCGACGGCGACAACCCGGCCCCGGTGCTGTACATCACCGATCAGCCGGTCGTCGACCACGACGCGGACAGCGCGCCGGTCACCCAGGTCACCAGCGAGGGGACGCATTCCGCGGGATCCACCTCGGGCGGATCGGATGTCGTGGCTCGCGTTCTCGGTGGCGTCGGCCTGCTGCTCGGCGCGGTCGCGCTCGTGATCGCGGTGGTCGGGCGGCGCCCGGCGGCGCCCCGGAATACGGCGGCACCCCGGAACACTCGGAACACGAAGGAGAGCTGACGATGCGTCGCGGTCCTGCCTTGCTGCTGGCGATCGGTGTCGCCGTGATCGCGACCCTCGTTGTCGCCACACCGGCATCCGCTCACAACCAGGTGGTGTCGTCGACGCCGAGCGCTGGCGGGACGCTCACCGAGCTCCCACCCACGTTCGGGCTCACGACCAACCTGCCGTTGCTGGACATCGGCGGACAGGGCCGCGGCTTCGCCCTAGAAATCCGAGACAGTGCTGGCAAGTTCTATGAGAACGGCTGTGTGAGCATCACGGATGCCTCGATGTCGACCCGGGCTCGGCTCGGGCGGGCCGGGGCGTACACGATGATCTACCAGCTGGTCTCGGCCGACGGGCACACGGTGAGCGGCGAGATCCCGTTCACCTGGGCTCCCAGCGGCTCGGTCACCGCGTCGACGGGATCAGTGGCGCCCGCGAGCTGCCCGGGGTCGACCGTGAAGGCGCAGGCGCCAAGCGGCGGAACGGGCAGCGACGCCACGCGGAACTCGACTATCCCGCTCGACGATGTGCTGTGGATCGGCGGGGTGCTACTCGCGGTTGCGATTGCCGTAGGCATCACGCTGGTGGTGCTGACCCGGCGGCGACGCGCGTAGGCCTCGACGAGCTCGACCAGCGAAGAATCGCTGGTCGAGCCTGTCGAGACCCGTGTGCTACTTGACCAGCGCCGGCAGGTTCTTGCGGCTGGTGAGCACCTGGTCGAGGAGGCCGTACTCGAGCGCCTCATCTGCCGACAGGATGGTGTCGCGCTCGAGGTCGCGGTTGATGCGCACGAGGTCGTGATTCGAGTGCTTGACGAGCGTCTCCTCGAGCCACGTGCGCAGGCGCAGGATCTCCCTCGCCTGGATCTCGATGTCCGACGCCTGGCCGCGACCGGCCTCGCCGACGGCGGGCTGGTGGATCAGGATGCGCGCGTTCGGCAGGGCGAGACGCTTGCCCGGCGTTCCGGCGGCGGCGATGACGGCCGCAGCCGAGGCGGCCTGTCCGAGAACCACCGTCTGCACCTGCGGACGGATGTACTGCATCGTGTCGTAGATCGCCGTCATCGCGGTGAACGAGCCACCGGGCGAGTTGATGTACATGACGATGTCGCGATCAGGGTCCTGGCTCTCGAGCACGAGCAGCTGGGCCATGATGTCGTCAGCCGATGCGTCGTCGACCTGCACGCCGAGGAAGATGATGCGGTCCTCGAAGAGCTTCGCGTATGGGTCCTGGCGCTTGAAGCCGTATGGCGTGCGCTCCTCGAAGCTGGGCAGGATGTAGCGGGACTCGGGCATGGGGATATTCATATTCTTCAGTCCCTCTACTTGGTGTCTTCGGTGCCGCCGCCGCCGATGACGTCGGAGGCGGAGTTGCGGATGTAGTCGACGAAGCCGTACGCCAGCGCCTCTTCGGCGTTGAACCAGCGGTCGCGATCGCCATCTTCGTTGATCTGCTCGACCGTCTTGCCGGTCGCCTCGGCGGTGATAGCCGCGAGCCGGTTCTTCATGTCGATGATCAGCTGGGCTTGGGTCTGGATGTCCGACGAGGTGCCGCCGAATCCGCCGGACGGCTGGTGAAGCAGCACGCGCGCGTTCGGCGTGATGTAGCGCTTGCCCTTGGTGCCGGCGCTGAGCAGGAACTGACCCATCGAGGCGGCCATGCCGATGCCGACGGTGACGATGTCGTTCGGCACGAACTGCATCGTGTCGTAGATCGCCATACCCGCGGTGATCGAGCCGCCGGGCGAGTTGATGTAGAGGAAGATGTCTTTCTTCGGGTCCTCCGCCGCGAGCAGCAGCATTTTGGCCGCGATCTCGTTGGAGTTGTCGTCGCGCACCTCCGAACCGAGCCAGATGATGCGGTCCTTCAGAAGACGGTCAAAGACACTCGGCGGGAATGCCGTATCGGCCATGGGATGTGCTCCATTTCGGTTTCGCTGCCCAGTTCGGGAAACGATGTCGATGATGAATCTACCGGCGGGCTCGGACGAGCACGGACGTGTTCGCCCTAGGCAGAGGGCGAACCAAAAAACACAGCATCCCTGGGCCTGCGGTACTGGGCGAAAGTGATCAGAAGCTACCGTTGCGTCATGGCGGACGACTGGCAGCAGCGTGTCGACGCGGTGTGGGCGGATGCCGCGTCCCTGAGCGATGACGAACTGGTCGCGTCGATCGACGCTCTGGCCGCCGAGCGCGAGCCGGGCGACGCGCTGGCACTGGCCGAGCGGGGCGGGGCCCGCGACTCCACCGGGCGGGAGGAGGAGGCCGTCCCCTTTTACCGCGCAGCCCTCGCCGCGGGTCTGGACGACACGCGCCGGGGCCAGGTGGTCATCCAGTACGCCAGCACGGTGCGCAACCTCGGCCGCCCCGAGGAGTCGCTTGAGCTTCTGTCCGCAGAGTTCGCCGGGCATCCTGAGCATCCGCTCGCCGATGCCGCGACCGCGTTCGCCGCCCTGGCGTTGGCGAGCAGCGGCCGCACGACCGAAGCGCTCGTGTCGGTGCTCCACGCGCTGGCGCCGCACCTGCCGCGCTACCAGCGCTCGGTCGGCGCGTACGCCGACGATCTGCTCGAGCACCCGGAGGAGAGCACGTGATCCGCTAGCGGATGAGCTTCTCGAGAGTATTCAGGTTGCGTGTGGTGAGCCACGGCTTGTACGAGGCCTTGGCCTGCGCCCTGCCCATCGCCGAATCGAGTGTCGAGCCTTTCGGCACGCTCCAGTAGATGACGCCCTCGCCGGCCCGCGCCTGCTCGACGGCCGGATCGAGTGCGACGGCGAGCAGCGCGCTGCGCACCTCCGGCATCACCGCGAACACCACGTAGGCGTGCCGATCGGACTCCCGTCCGAAGGGGTATGCGGCAATGAGCCCGCGGATGGCGTCCACCGCGAGCACGTGCACCCACGCCTCGTAGCCGAAGCGCTCGCGCAGGGCGACTTCGAGCGCGTGCTTGGCCGCGGGAGCAGCATCCGTGCTCGTGAACAGCACGTTGCCGCTGGCGAGGACCGTCTTCACGTCCGTGTAGCCGAGCCCCTCGACAACCTCGGACAGCTCAGCCATCTTGATGTTCACGCCGCCGACGTTGACCCCGCGCAGCAGAGCGACCAACTTCGTCATCGCCGGGACCCCGCTCCGTTTGCCAAAAAACGCCAGTGCGCGTCGGCGTAACTGGCGTTTTTCGGCATGTCGAAGGGGGTCGGATGCCGCTAGCTGTGGTCGTGCCCGAAGTGCTCGTTGCCCGCCTTGCGACCGTGATTGTCGCGCGCGTTCTTCGGGGTCGATTTGGAGGTCGAGCCGGACGTCGAGGCGGACGCCGAGCCGGCGCTCGCCTGCTCGAGCATGGCGGCCGCGTCCGAGTCCTCCGAGTCGTCGTCCTCCTCGAGGATGCCCGCGGTGAGCGCCGACACATCGACGTCCTTACCTGTGGTGTCGACGACCTTGGCCTTCGACAGCACCACCGCGAGACCCTTGGCGCGCGCGACCTCGCCGATCATGGCGGGCAGCTGGCCGTTGCCGTCGATGACCTTGATGAACTCGCCGGGCTCCATGCCGTACTGGGCGGCGGCCTGCACGAGGTACGAGGTGAGCTCGTTCTGGCTGACCTTCACCTCCTCCTTCTCGGCGATCGCGTCGAGCAGGATCTGCGCGCGGAAGGTCTTCTCGCTGGACTCGGCGACCTCGGCGCGGTGCGCGTCATCCTCGAGGCGACCCTCCTGCTCGAGGTGGCGGTGCACCTCGTCGTCGATGAGCGTCTGCGGCACCGGGATCTCGACCTTCTCGAGCAGCACGTCGACGATCTTGTCGCGCGCGGCGACGCCCTGGCCGAACTCGCCCGACTTCGCGAGCTGCTCGCGGATGTCGGAGCGCAACTCGCCGATGGTGTCGAACTGGCTGGCGATCTGGGCGAAGTCATCGTCGGCCTCGGGCAGCTCGCGCTCCTTGACGGCGAGCACGGTGACGGAGATCTGGGCCGTCTCTCCCTCGTGGTCGCCGCCCAGCAGCGGAGCCTCGAAGGTGGTGGACTCACCCGCGGTCAGCGTGTCGAGCGCCTCATCGATGCCCTCGATCAGCTCGCCGGAGCCGAGCTCGTACGAGATGTTGCTCGCGGTGTCGACCTCTTCGTCTCCGATGGTGGCGGTGAGGTCGAGCTGCACGAAGTCGCCACTCGTGGCCGGGCGGTCGACGGTGACGAGTGTGCCGAAGCGGCTGCGCAGGTTCTCCAGCTCGGCCTCCACGTCATCCGGGCTGACAGCGACCGGGTCGACCTCGAGCTTCAGGCCGTCGTAGTTCGGGATCTCGAACTCGGGACGGATGTCGACCTCGACCGAGACCTCCAGGTTGCCGCTGAAGTCGTCGATGCTCGGCCACTTGGTGATGTCTGCGGAGGGGCGGCCGAGCGGACGCACCTTCTCCTCATCCGCCGCCTGACGGTAGAAGGTGTCGAGTCCCTCGTTCACCGCGTGGTTGAGCACCTCGGAACGGCCGACGCGCTGGTCGATGATGGGTGGCGGCACCTTGCCCTTGCGGAAGCCGGGGATGTTCACGTCTTCTGCGATGTGCTGGTACGCGTGGGTGATGCTCGGCTTGAGCTCCTCGGGCGTGACGGTGATGTTGAGCTTCACGCGTGTGGGGCTGATCTTCTCGACGGTCGTGGTGACCATGGGCGTCTCCGATGTTCTGATGGTGTGTGGTGCAAGTCTGAAAATGAGTCGGGGCGACAGGATTCGAACCTGCGGCCTCCCGCTCCCAAAGCGGGCGCTCTACCAAGCTGAGCTACGCCCCGGATGCTGCGCACGGCCCGAGCTGTGCTGCTCGAAAATGGCCTCACGAAGTCTAACCGTTCCGACGGCCCGTCTTGCTGGCCGCTTGCTGGCCGCCTCGTGCTGGTCGAGTAGCCGCACAGCGGCGTATCGAGACCCCCCTCAACCCCCCAGCACCAGCGTCGGCACCGCGAGCAGCCCCGACGACACCCCGTCTGCCGCCCGGTGCAGCTCCTGCATCCGGAACCGTCGCCCCCAGCGCGCCTCGCTCGCGGCGGCCCATTCCGCGACAGATCCGTCTGCCGCGAGGCCGTTCGCGGCGGTGTTGAAGACCGTGATCTCGATCGCGTTCGTTCCGTCGACGAGGTGCGCGCCAACATCCAGAATGTATGGCGAACTCCAGACGACCCCCACCTCCGCGCCGTTCACCGTCACGACCGCGATCTCGCCGATCGGGGGCGTCACCTTGGCCCGGAATGAGCGACCGCGGATGCCCTCCGCCTCGTCGGGGCGCGCTTCGAGCGGCACTGCGGGCCCGAAGTCCAGCCAGGCGCGCCACGAAGGCCCGGAGCGCCCGGAGACCTCGATCGTCGTCGTGTACCTCGCCGAGCCGGAGTACGCGGCCCGGCCGGGGTCGTCCTCCCAGTGGTGGGGCAGCTCGACCGCAGTCGGGGCGTTCCCGAAGTTCACGGTCCAGAATCCGTTCAGGGGGATGCGCGTTCCGTACACGGCCGAGATGACCGCCGGGAGCTGATGCGGGCTGTCGGACGCGACCAGCAGCATCGCCTCATAGGCCGCGAGCTGGACCTGGATGCGGTCGGCGCCCAGCACGCGACCCGTCACCGCGCCCGTCGACGCGTCCCACCGCTCGGCGATGGCGCGCGGCTCTCGGAAGATGAGTTCGAAGCTCTGCGGCTCTGCAGCAGTGTTGGCGAGGAAGTGGATGTCGGCGTCCCCGACGCGTCGACGGGTGAGGCCGACCTCGGGCGAGGCGGGGAGGAGCACGGGACCCAAGACCGCGTCGCGAAGAGCGTCTGCGAGCCGGTCGGGTGTGAGAGACGAGCCTCCTCGCGGATCGCTCCCGACGGCGATGACAGTGCCCCCTGCTGCCTCGACCGCGCCCAGCCACCCGACCGCGGCATCCGGCAGATGGTCGACGTTCGGCAGGATCACGACGGAATAGCGCTCGGGTGGCGTGATGTCGAGCGCGTCGTCGTCGATCAGGTCGAAGTCGAGACCCGACTCGCGGATGACACGCGGCACGGCCTCCCCAATCCGTTCGCGGGTCGTGCGCCACAGGTCGATGAGGCTGCCACCTCCGGAATGCATGGCGGCGTACGCATCGGAGGTGGGCGCGTAGAGGGCGACATCCGCGAGCGGTTCGCCTTGCCGCATCAGCCAGGCGAGGCGGTGCAGGTACCGAGTCAACTCGGGCATCGCCGGCCACCACGGGTTGCGGTCGTCGAGGGCACCCGAGGCGTAGAACATCCACCCGATGCCGGGGGCACCTTCGAGCCCCGGCGAGTACGGCCAGCCGTGCCCGATGAAGTGGTTGATCCCGAGCAGGAGGTGCTCGTGCGCCTCGCCCTTCAAGTCGAGCGGGGTCGCCCGGAACGACGGCGAATGCACCCAGGTCCAGATCTCGGATGAGAACACCGGCTTTCCGTAGAGGTGAGCGGCCGAACTCGCCCACCGCGTCTGGGTGACCTCCTTCCAGCCCCAACCCTCGCCCTCGAACATGTCGGCGAAGCGGTAGCTGGAGACGGATGCCGGCGGCTCGCCGTAGCCCTGGATACGGAACGGCACCCCGTGCCCCGCCGCCCAGCGCTGCAGCGGCACGAGGAAGTTCTGCTCGTAGAGCTCCGTGAGCGTGCGGTACATGTCCCGGCGGAACCTCGGCGCACCCGCACCTTCGACCTCGAGCAGGTACAACTCGGGCAGCGGGTCGTAGCCGCGGCGGCGGGTGAACTCGGCCACCGCATCCGGGGTCCAGTCGGCGCCGTACACCTCGAGGCTGTCGCAGAAGACGGAGCCGAGCAGTTCCGCGCCCGCCGCCTCGAGGAGGGGTCCAGCGACGTGCGCGATGTGGCTGCGCGTGGCCGCCAGCGAGTAGTGGTCGAAGACAGGACCCTCGGCACCGTGCGCCGCCCGCTTGACGTTCTGACCGGTGAGGCGCGAGACCGCGGTGAAGACGACGCGCGGCCCGGCGGCGGCGGGAATCCGGATGCTCCCCGCGACCACCTCGAGAAGCTCCAGTGTCTCTGGCTGCTCCTGAAGCGAACCGTGGCCGATGTACGCCGCCACGAAGGCGTCGCTCGGCCAGGCGGCAGGCACCGGGAGCTCGGCCGCGAGCGGACCGACCTCGAGC